>CALAPX010000306.1 GCA_937888355.1 uncultured Spartobacteria bacterium | reverse complement strand
TCCATGCACCACTCCCAGACATTGCCACTCAAGTCGTAAATGCCACGTTCATTTGGTGGAAAGGCGTCAACCGGCGACGTGTATTCAAAGTCATCACATTTCAGTGAAGGGTGGTAGTTTCCGATGCCCTTTCTAGGCGGGTATGCTGGTCCCCAAGGGTAGCCGGGCTTTTGCTTGCTCCGCTCGGCAGGTGTCTCCTCGCTTTCATTTGGCAAGCCAATGGCTGAACTCCACTCCAGATCGGTCAACAAGCGGTAAAATTGATCATCACCAATCAGCTCGGCGTCACGCTCCTTTGCAGTCAACCACAGGCAATAGTCGATACATTCATGCCATGTCACATTGACCACCGGGTGATTTTCCTCTGCTGAATTCGCCTGATCCGGGAAAGGGGTCCCCTTATCCTGACAATAAAATTTATAGTCTGAAATTTTGATTGGATACATGGCGACGATTGTCTGGAACCGTGGAATCGACAAAAACGGCATCTCCAAACTATTGAGATGTGGATTTGTTATGGTCGCCTTGGGCATTGGCGTGGCAACACGAAAGCTTCCCTCCTGCGCAAGCCTTGCAAAAGCCGCAAGCAAACGGCGGCGGTCGCCGATCCGGCTCAAGCCAATATCCTTGAGGTCGGAATCGGTCAGGTAACCGAGCACCGCGTCATCCACCCCTTCATCCAGAAAGTTTTTGAGAAGATTCTCTCTCTTCTCAGCCTTCAGGATGGACTCCAACTGTAGCGTAATATCTATATAATCTCCTTCGTCAATTAGTAGAATGCCCTAAGCCGTGGGCCGCGCAACATTAAGATCAGATTCATTTGCCAAAATTCGAAGATTTGCAGGTCTGTGAAATGGCAGGCATTCGGAACTCGATTGCCACTGAACTATTTAACCTTCACCGCAGGCAACTTCCATATCTCTTTGGCATATTCGGCGATTGTCCGGTCACTGGAAAACTTACCAACCCTGGCGGTATTGTGGATCGCCATTTTGGCCCAGCGTGGCTTGTCACAAAAGGCTTCAGACACTCTTTCCTGCGCATCGCAATACGAGTCGAAATCAGCAAGGCAGAGAAAGGGATCGTGATAAAGAAGGTTATCACGCAATGGCGTGAGGATATCATGACCTTCATTACCGGTGAAATAATCCGAAGCCAACCAGTCCAAAACGGCCGCCAGCTCCGGATTTGCATTATAATAATCGGCTGGATTGTAGCCACTGGCGGTGAGTTCATGCACCTGCTCAACGGTGTTGCCGAAGATGAAAATATTTTCATCACCAACCTCCTCGTGGATTTCCACATTTGCCCCATCGAGAGTGCCGATTGTCAGTGCACCATTGAGGGCCAACTTCATGTTGCCGGTGCCGGACGCCTCTTTGCCGGCCGTGGAGATTTGCTCCGACAAGTCGGCGGCCGGCACGATTCGCTGGGCCAGCGACACGCGGTAGTTCGGCATAAAAGCGACTTTCAGCTTTCCCCCGATTCGCTCATCGGCATTGATTTTTGCCCCGACCGAGTTGATGGCCTTGATGATTAATTTCGCCATGTCGTAGCCGGGCGCCGCTTTTGCAGCAAAAATGAAAACACGCGGCACAATATCAAGGCCGGGATTCTGCAATAGACGTCTGTAGAGAGCGAGGATGTGGAGCAGATTCAAATGCTGGCGCTTGTACTCGTGCAACCTCTTGATTTGCACATCAAACATCGCCGTAGGATCGATCTCGATGCCGCATTCTTCCTGAATGTACCCGGCCAGTCGTTTTTTGTTGGCCAGCTTCACCGCCATGAACTCCTCGCGGAATTCGGCATCCTCTGCATGCGCCTCAAGTTTACGAAGCTTGTCCAAATCCCGTTCCCACCCATGCCCAATGCGAGAGGCGATCAGATCGGCAAGCCGGGGATTGCAAGCTAACAACCAACGGCGTGGCGTGATCCCGTTGGTCTTATTGTTAAACTTGCCGGGATATAATGCGTCGAAATCGGGAAAGAGTTCCCGCTTGAGCAGCTTGGTGTGCAATGCAGCGACACCATTTACCGAGTGACTCCCAACCACACTCAAATGCGCCATGCGCACCATTTGCACATGCCCCTCCTCAATCAGTGACAGGGCACGCATCCGGGCGATATCACCCGGCCATTTGGCATCGACCAGAGCGAGGAAGCGCTTATTGATTTCAAAAATGATCTCCAAATGCCTTGGCAGCACCTTGCGAAACAGCCCGATGCTCCACTTTTCAAGAGCCTCGGGAAGCAACGTGTGATTCGTATAGGCGAATGTCCTGGTCACGATCCCCCATGCCTCTTCCCATGACAGCCCATAATCATCGTGGAGGGTGCGCTGGAGTTCGGCAATGGCAACAGCGGGGTGCGTGTCATTGAGTTGGATCGCCACCTTCTCGGGAAAATCATCCCACAACTCATTATTTTTTTTATAACGGCGAATGATGTCCTTCAGTGAACACGCCACGAAGAAATACTGCTGCACTAGGCGCAACTCCTTTCCCGCCTCGGTGCTGTCATTCGGGTAAAGAACCTTGCTGACCGTCTCGGCGACATTCTTTTCGTGCACGGCCTGTTCATAGCCACCGCGATTAAACGCCTCGAAGTCGAACTCCTCAGACGCACGCGACTCCCACAAGCGGAGAAAGTTCACCGTCTCCGTCCCGAAGCCTGGAATCGGAATATCGTATGGCACACCTATCATCTTTTTGCAGTCCACCCACGCTGAACGCGTGCGCCCGTCGGGTGTTGAAACCCTTTCCACGTGCCCGTAAAGTGGAATTTCCGTTGTGTATTGCGGACGGATGATCTCCCACGGCGACCCGAATTGAATCCAAGCATCAGGCAACTCGACCTGGTTCCCGTTGCGGAACTCTTGCTTGAACAAGCCGTATTCGTAGTGGATGCCATAACCCACTGCCGGCAGGTCCAGCGTGGCCAGGGAATCCAGAAAACAAGCCGCCAGACGGCCCAATCCGCCATTGCCTAACGCCATGTCATATTCCTCGTTACGCACCTCATCGAGCGTGTGCCCAAGACTCTCAAGCGCCTCGTTGACCTCTTTCAACACACCGGCGCAAATCATGTTATTGACAAACAGACGCCCCATCAAAAACTCCATGGAAAGGTAATACACCCTCTTCACGTTCGCCTCGTTGTGTACGGCGAGAGTTTTCATCATGCGTTCGATGAGCTTGCTTTGCACAGCTTTTGAAGTCGCTATCCACCACTCCCGCTTGGAGGCGTTTATCGAATCCCGAGCCAACCCGAATTTCAATTGGTGAAGGATTTCCTGCGCAAAGGCCTCATCGGAGGTTTTCGTCTTTTTCATAAAATTGGATGCATGGTTTTATTGGTCACAGGTTTTCCTGCGAGGAAAAATTACCTTCCAAGGAATGCTTTCTGCATTAATATATAAACACTATAAATTTCATTATTATACTGGCATTCAATATTCTATAATTTTTTAAAAGCCCCCAAAAAGCCTGTAAAAAGCCTGTAAAAAATTCCGCCCTCTACAGCCCGGTCGGGTGATCAATAAACTGCCATGGCACGGCGAACTTCCTCGCAAGCAACTCGGCAAGAGCCTTCACCCCGGATGTCTCGGTGGCGTAGTGCCCGGCATAAAACAAGTTCACCCCAGCCTCCTCCGCCGCAGTGTATGACCAGTGCGGGCCCTCGCCTGTGATAAACGTATCGATTCCAGCCTCAGCAGCCTTAAGCACCTCGCCTCCAGCTCCGCCTGTGATAATACCGATCTTGCGCGCCACCACAGGACCTCCAGGCGCCAAATGCACCGCCCCACCAACGGCTCGTTCCAAATGATCCCTCAACACCTCACGGTTCATTTCAGCTTCGAAGCGCAAACCGATATGCTGGCCGAACGCCTCAAAAAATGGAAGCCCACCCTCTAGCCCAACCGCAGCAGCCAAGAGGGCGTTGTTGCCAACCTGCGGGTGAATATCGAGCGGCAGATGAGAACTGTAGACCGCCATGTCTGCTTCCATGAGCAGCCGAACCTTTCTATAGTTCGAACCGGTCACCGGTTCCAGACCGCTCCAGAACAATCCGTGGTGCACCAATAAAAAATCCACCCCTGCATCAGCCGCATCACTAATCACCGACTCACTCGCATCGACAGCGGCCCCGATCCTCGAAATGGCACCCGAACTCCCGATCTGCAATCCGTTTTTCGCCTGCGGATAATCGCCCACCTCGGATGTTTGCAGGAGTTCATCGAGGTATCGGACGGCGTCGTTAACATGCATTGGATTTTAAAATACCCTCGCTTCCATCGGGGATGAAGATGTTTTTTCTTCTGCAACAACCCCGCTTGCAAGACCCACTAAAAAGTTACAGCCCGTCGCAACGATAGTCGCAACGGGCTGTTGTTCCCCCCAGAACGCTGTTAATTTGTTACAATCCTCTGGCTAGCACAAGACTTTTTTTAATTTTTTTTAGGCCACGTGTGGCTTGAACTTTATCACTGCGCTTCGAAGCGCTTCAACACCTCGGCAGCGGTCTTGAAATGCGTTTTTGCACAATGCTCCAAAACCTCGGGGCCGGACTTGCTCATCAACTTCAACGCAGCAGACTGAACACGCTCTGATGCTCCTCTGGGCAATTCCAGCCCGAGCTCGGTGCCTTTTTCTCCCATCCAGTTAATAAATTTTTCCCGTGCCAGGATCGAAGCGGCTGCGACGGCATAGTCGGATTCTGCTTTCGTGCGTTGATCGAGATGCAAGTTGCGGCCTTTCTCCATCAATGCCCGCTCAAGCACCCTCGCATCTGCAAACTTGTCAGAAAGCGCTCGCGGGCATTCTGGGCAGAGGCCACACAAATCCTCGATCACCCGTGCATGCCCCCATGCAAGCATGCGGTTCACATTTCCGATCTTCCGGTGGAGATCGTTGTAGCGCGGCGGAGCGATCGTCACCAGGCTCGACGGCACCCTGGCCTTGCGGATCGCTGCGGCCAGTTGGCGAATTCGTGCATCACTCGAGATCGCCTTGCTATCTTGGACTCCGGCATCTTTCAGCGTCTTGGCGATTTCTGCATTTACATACACCCCAGCCACCACCAACGGCCCAAAAAAATCCCCCTTCCCGCTTTCATCGATTCCGAAATGCGGTTCGTAAAGCTCGGGACTCAAGACCTCCTCGTATCCATAACGCGCCTCGCCGAGCACCCGTGGTTCGAGAACAAGTGTGATGAATTCCTCCAACCCCCTTCCCTGCACCACCGCCTTGGGCCCCTTTTCGTACACAGCGACCGTGACATTTGCACAGCGCGCAAAATAAAGCATATACGGCCGCTCTTCAAACTCGCACCCGTCGACAGCCAATACTCCGCGCAAGGCATCGGCTTGGGCAGGCGTCAGAGGCGCCGTGTGGGAATGGGGCGGTTTTGCGGAAGACATAGCGCAGTTTTGTGCGTAATCACTCACGACTGTCGAGATGATAGATCGCACAAAACTTCAGGACTTTCACACCGCCCTCCACACTTGGTTCTCATTAAACGGACGGCGCGGACTTCCTTGGCGCGACAACCCCACACCCTACGCGGTTCTGGTTTCCGAATTCATGCTCCAGCAAACCACGGTCGCCACCGTGATTCCCCGTTTCAATAATTGGATCGCTCGCTTTCCTGACATCCACTCCGTTGCCAATGCCAGCGAGGCGATGGTTCTTAAAGAGTGGGAAGGCCTGGGCTACTACTCAAGAGCCCGCAATCTCCACCGCGCGGCCAAGGCCATTGCCACAGAACATGGCGGCACTATTCCCTTCGACCCGGCCACACTGCGAAATCTGCCAGGGATCGGCCGCTACACCGCATCAGCCATCGCCGCATTTGCCTTCGAAAAATGTCTTCCCGTACTTGATGCCAATATCATCCGCCTCATCGCACGCTTGGAAAATTTCACAAAGCCCGTTTCGACCAGCCAAGGCATGGCATCGATCGAAGGCTTTGCCAGTGCTTTACTGCCTGAAATTGGGGGACGTATCCATACCTCTGCGCTCATGGATTTGGGTTCCATGATTTGCCGGGCAGGCACCCCGGACTGCCTATCCTGTCCGCTACGATCCTTCTGCAAAGCCGATAACCCCGCATTGCTTCCAGTAACCCCGCCCCGCAAAAAAACCACCGAGGTCGTCGAGGTCCGCTTTCTTGCTGTGACACCCACCACTGTCTACCTCCTCCAATCACCAGGCCCGCGCTGGAAAGGGCTGTGGATCCTCCCGCCTTGCACCAATCCCGGTGAACAACCCATTGTCACGATCACCCATGCGATCACACGCTTCAAAGTCCGCTTGGAACTCCACCTTGCAGCGCCCGACCCACATTTGACAGCCTTTCCACTGGACAACCTTCCCGCCATGCCGAGCCCACACCGCAAGGCGCTGGCCATGGCGCTTGAAAAAATCCACATTGGCAGCACAGGTCATTTTTGATTTAAGCATCTTCAACAGTTCCCCCTTATGAAAAAAATCGTCCTACTCGTTCTGGCAACACTCGTGCCATTAACAGCCCGCGCTTGGCAGTCCGGCAATGTCCCTGGAACTCCTGTCGGCTTCGATGAGGAGGAGGACTTGATGCTGGCCTATTCCCGCTTCTGGTCATACTACGACCCATACCCCTCAAACTTTATCGGCTCCCGCGAGTGGTGGGGAGGAAATGCTCTCACCGGCGATTGGTGGGGAGTCAGAAACTACCTTGATGACAGTGGCGTAACCACATCCTTGAGTTACACGAACAATATCGCCGGAAACCCTGTGGGTGGCCGCTCTCAAGCAGTTGCCTACGCAGACAATTTGAGCGTTGGCATCCAATTCGACCTTGAAACGCTCATTGGCTGGAATGGTCTCACTCTTACGACAAGCGCCCTTGACCGAAATGGATCGAACCTCTCCGCGCGGGACATTGGCAACCAGTTCACCGTCCAACAGGTCTATGGCACTCAAACCATTGTGTTTTTCGCTCTGGCTCTTGAACAAAGCATTCTCGATGACAAAATGAGCATCAAAATCGGCCGCTTTGCCACAGGCGATGACTTTGCCTCTTCACCACTCTACTGGCTTTACATGAACAATGGCATCGACGGCAACCCTCAGGCACTCCCGGTCAATACCGGATTCTCGGCCTATCCGGCCGCGACTTGGGGTGCGCGTCTCCGCGTTGATCCGACACCTGATGTGTTCACCATGGCGGGCATTTACCAAGTCACCGATCCTGACTTGCACCAATCCCATGGCCTCAACTGGAGCATGAGGCGGAATGATGGCGTCTTCATGATCGCGCAGATCGGTTGGACTCCGGAATTCTTCAAGCACTCTGTACCGACCAACTCAGCCCCTTCGGATGCAAAGGCGGTCGCCACCACCAAACCACTCTCGGAGGGCAAAACGCACCACTTGGTGGAGGATATCGACAACCGCGGACTCCCCGGCCATTACTGGTTCGGCGCCTATTTCTCGCCGGCTGAATATTCCCAGTTTGGCTCCAATGATAGCACCAGTAACTCTTACGGCTTCTACTGGCATGCCGACCAGATGATCTGGCAGGAAACTCCTGGCAGCGACCAAGGACTCACCCTCTGGTCAGCATTCGTCCTCTCGCCTCAACAAAATATCGCAAAACTCCCCTTCCAAGCAAATGCCGGCATCGTCTACAGAGGCCTCATTCCGACGCGCAACAAGGACGTTACTATGCTCGGGCTAGTCTATGGAAATTTTAGCGATGACTACGCCAATACCATTGCCGCCACCGGGAATGGATCTCCAACTTATGAAATAGCCCTCGAAGCTGGATACCGCTTTCAATTCAACAAATTCGCCTACGTCCAGCCGAACCTCCAATGGATCATCAATCCGGGCGGCACAGGCAATATCCCGAATGCACTCGTGCTGGGTGCCCAAGTAAGTGTTACTTTTTAAATCCCACAACCAACTCCTATCAACCCACACTTTAGTGATTTTCCCCCAAGACTGATTGCCCCTCGCCTCTCTTTCTGCATTACTCACGCCTGTTCCCTATGAAAAAAACAATCGAATCACATCTCGAAGAAAAACGTATTTTCAAGCCCTCCAAGGACTTTTCTAAAAAAGCTCACATCCAGAGCTTGGCCGATTACAAGGAACTTCACGCCAAATCGATCAAGAACCCCGAAAAATTTTGGGCTGGCGAAGCCTCGAATCTCGTCTGGCAAAAAAAATGGAAGAAGGTACTCGATTGGCAGCCCCCGTTTTCCAAATGGTTCGTGGGAGGCCAGTTGAATGCCTCTGAAAACTGCCTTGACCGACACCTGAATGGCCCACGTCGCAACAAGGCTGCAATTATCTGGGAAGGCGAACCCGGCGAGCGCCGCACACTCACCTACCACCAACTCCATCGCGAGGTCTGCATCTTTGCTAATATACTCAAGCGCAATAATGTTAAAATAGGTGACCGCGTCCTTATTTACATGCCTCTCGTTCCCGAGGCGGTCATCGCCATGCTCGCCTGCGCCCGCATCGGAGCCGTCCATACGATCGTGTTCGGTGGATTCAGCAGCGAAAGCATCAAGGACCGCATCGAAGACAGTGGTGCAAAAATTGTGGTTACCGCAGATGCTGGTTACCGCCGTGGCCAGACTGTCGGACTCAAGGAAAATGTCGACTTGGCCCTCAAGGGAAATACCCAGGTAAAACGTGTCATCGTCGCCAAGCGAGCAAACGTAGAGATCTCAATCAAAGAAGGGCGCGACGTCTGGTGGCATAGTGAGGCGGAACACGTCAACGCCGATTGTCCTGCTGTGCCGCTGGATAGCGAGCATCCGCTTTTCATTCTCTATACGAGCGGCTCTACAGGAAAACCAAAAGGAATCCTCCACACCACCGGAGGCTATCTGACTGGAACAGCAGCGACGTCAAAATACATCTTTGATCTCAAGGAGGAGGACGTCTACTGGTGCACCGCAGACGTAGGATGGATCACCGGCCATAGCTATCTTGTCTACGGACCGCTCGCGAATGGCGCGACATGCGTGCTTTACGAGGGGGCGCCGAACTGGCCAAAGCCTGATCGCTTTTGGCAAATCATCGAGGAACTAGGCGTTACCATCCTCTATACGGCACCCACTGCCATCCGTGCGTTCATGAAATGGGGCGATGAATGGCCCAAAAAACACAACCTTTCCTCACTCAGACTGCTCGGCACCGTGGGCGAACCCATCAATCCGGAGGCCTGGATTTGGTATCACAACAACATCGGTGGCGGACGCTGCCCGATCGTAGACACCTGGTGGCAAACCGAGACAGGCATGATTCTCATCGCGCCCCTGCCTGGAGCCACTCCGCTCAAGCCGGGAACAGCAACCCTGCCATTCTTTGGAGTGGACGCCGCGATTGTAGATGACCATGGCAAGGAAGTCGGGCCTAACGAGAGCGGAAAACTAGTCATTCGCAAACCTTGGCCGGCCATGCTCCGCACCATTTACGGCGACAAGCCTCGCTACAAAAAACAATACTGGAGTGAAGTAAAGGGCTGCTATTTTACTGGCGATGGAGCCCGGCGCGATAAGGATGGCTATTTCTGGATCGTAGGCCGCATCGACGACGTGCTCAATGTCGCTGGACACCGTCTGGGCACAGCGGAAGTCGAAAGCGCTCTCGTTGGCCATCCCTCTGTTGCTGAATCTGCAGTGGTCGGCCGCCCGGATGAAATCAAGGGCCAGGGGGTGGTTGCCTTCGTCGTTCTGCGCGAAACACACAAGAAGAGCAAGCAACTCGCCGAGGAACTCCGCAAACATGTGGGTAATGTCATCGGACCGATCGCAAAACCTGATGAAATCCGTTTTGCTGATGCCCTGCCCAAGACCCGAAGTGGAAAGATTATGCGTCGTCTCCTCAAGCAAATTGCCTCCGGAGCGACCATCACCGGCGATACCACGACCCTTGAGGACTTAAGCGTCCTTACCCGCCTCACGAAGTCGTCTGATGAATAATCTCCTGCCGCATTCCTTGCGGCATCCGCGATCATCGAATCTGCCGGCACGGGTTCACTCCGTGCTGGCAGCTCTCCTTGTTTGCCTCTCCTTCCACTCTATGGCTCTTGCCGAGTGGACGATCATATCAACCAAATCGATCGGATCGCCATGCCCAGGACTCGATGTTGTCCAAACCGAATGCAAAAATGGTGACGCCACCGCCCGCTTGACCGCGCTTGTCTTCAAGGACAATACCTACACCCTCCGGGTCGTCGACAGCCCATCCCCTGGAAATGCTATTCTTGAAAACTCCCTTCGCCATGCCGGCGTTCCAGCAGGAGTCAATGGCGGCTATTTCCACCCGGATTTCACGCCCCTTGGACTGGTTGTGTCGAATGCAACCACCCTCCACAATTATGAAAAGGCAAAGCTCCTCAGCGGTGTCGTGGGTGCTGATTCTTCAGGACGCATCAGCATCCTGCGCTCCACGGAATACCGCAGCAAGAAACCGGACTTCCGCGACGCCATTCAATGCGGACCGATGCTTCTTGAAAAAGGTTCGCCGGTTTCTGGACTGAACGCAGAACGCATCGCCCGCCGCACTGCCGCAGCCACCGGGACTTCGGGACTTGCTGCCTTGGTTTATATATCCTCGGTCAGCCTCAAGGATGCCGCCCAAATCCTCGCGCTTCCAAAAATTTTTGGCGCATGGGCTCCTAGTTCGGCACTGAATCTTGATGGAGGCACATCAAGCGGCATGTGGGCGGATGCCATTATTTCGCTGCCAGAAATCAAGCGCGTGCGAAACTTTCTCGCGGTTGTTCCCCTGGACTGAACTCAAGGCAACCTGTCCATCCGCCACGAATTGCGGTAGGGTGTTCGACCGACATGACTCAATTCCGCATCGGCATCGATCTCGGCACAACAAACTGCGCCCTGGCATCCATTCCAGCCAACTCCTCCCTTGGTGCGACCACCGTACTCTCCTTGGTTCAACAAGAGACCGACTACTCGACTGTCACCCAACTCACCCTGCCATCCTTCCTTTTCCTGCCGCCGCAAGCCACCCCTGGTGGTTGGATCGCCGGTCGACTCGCCCGCCAACGCACCGCTGAACTTCCCGGACGTGTCATCCACTCGGCGAAGTCGTGGTTCGTACACCATGCCACTGACCGCAGGGCAAAGTTTCTTCCCCAAGGATCAACCGATATTCCGCCCGCTGATCAACTGAGCCCGATCGAAGCCCAAGCCCGGCTCCTGGACACCCTCGCCACCGCTTGGAATGCAGTCCACCCTGGAGCGCGCCTTGCCGAGCAGGATCTCGCCATCACAGTTCCTGCCTCATTCGATCCTGTTGCCCAGCAACTCACTCTTGAGGCAGCCCGCCTTGCAGGCTTTCCCGAATCGACCATCCTCTTGGAGGAACCCCAAGCGGCTTTCTACGCCTGGATGGAAAACGACTCTGAGGCTTTTGAAAAACTCGCTGCAGGTGGCCGGAAGTCCCATGTCCTGGTGGTTGATATTGGCGGCGGAACGACTGACCTCAGCCTCTTCTCGATCGAGCCCCGCCCGGACTCACCGGCGCCACGCCTCCAACGCATTGCCGTCAGTGACCACCTCTTGCTCGGAGGTGACAATCTCGATCTGGCTCTCGCCCATTGTCTCGAGAAAAAAATCGCACAGGGCTCCCAACTTTCACCGACAACATTCTCACAACTTGTAGCGATTGCACGCGACATCAAGGAGGACGCTCTTGGCTCCTCACACGACCCCCACAAAGTCTGGCCGGTGGCTGTAGCAAAACCCGGGGCCTCCTTGCTGGCGGGAACACTCCGCACTGAAATCTCCACAACCGAAATCGCCACTCTCCTGATCGAAGGTTTTTTTCCCTTGGTCACCGCCGGCGAACGCCCCCTCCGTGCGGCATCCGGCCTGCGCGAAATGGGACTCCCTTATGCGAAGGATCCCGCCGTGTCCCGTCACATAAGCGACTTCCTCCGCGACCGCCCGCCAGTCGATTTTATCCTTTTTAATGGGGGCCTCACCAAGTCCCGGGCAATCCGAAGCCGCATCATCGAAAACCTCACTCGCTGGCAACCCGACCGCCCGCCAACGACCCTGCAAAACGATGACCCTGACCTCGCCGTAGCCCGCGGTGCCTCCAGGTTTCTCCACCTCCGCGCCACAGGCGACACTTCGCGCATTGAGGCCGGATCCTCCCATGCCTACTATATCAACGCCGGCAACAAATCCGCTCTCTGCCTTCTGCCTCAGGACGCTGCACCGGAAACACCATTCACCGCAGCTCAATCCGGCCTCCGCGCCCTCATCGCCCAACCTGCCTCGTTTGAACTCCTGCGGAATCCACGCCGTCCGAATGACATCCCCGGCACGCTGGTGCCGATCGACAACGATGGCTTTTTGCCTCTCCCCCCGCTGGAAACAATCCTTGCCCCACCTGTAGGAAAGCGCCCGCCGCCAAATCCCAACGTGCGCGTGGAACTCCGCGCCACTCTACGCTCGACCGGCCTCCTCCGCGTGGAACTCCTCTGCGCCGAACCTGGCCTCAACTGGAACGATCCCTGGCCTCTCGAGTTTTCCCTGCGCGGCAACCAACCGGCCTCGAAGGGAAAAGCAGCTGACCTTTCGGATGCAGTATCGCAAGCCGGCGCACAGCTTTCGCTTCTCCTCTCCCCGGAGCGTAAATCCAAACAAAAACTCACCGCAAATACGGTTTTTTCTACCGGCGAAAAACTCCTCTCGGCCCCGAAATCTGCTTGGAGCGGCGGCATCGTTCGCCGTCTATTCGATCTCTGGTTGGTCACCGCCCCGAACCGCCTGCTCTCTGCTGACCACGAGGAAACATGGCTTCATCTTGCCGGGTGGCTCCTCCGTCCCGGGTGCGGGATGATTGGCGACCCCGAGCGAGTCACCTCACTGGCGACGATCCTCACCGCTGCCCCGACATTCTCGAGTGGCGCTGTAAAAATCCAACGCTGGATCTGCGCACGCCGAATTGCTGCAGGGCTCGACACAGCTCAAGCCACAAGTCTCTGGGATGTTGCTTCCAAAGATTGGAGCGAAGGCACCCACCCTTCAGCTGAAATCGCCCTTCTTGCCGGCTCTCTTG
Organism: uncultured Spartobacteria bacterium; assembly: GCA_937888355.1. Lineage (GTDB taxonomy): Bacteria > Verrucomicrobiota > Verrucomicrobiia > Chthoniobacterales > Terrimicrobiaceae > UBA967. Next base: position 482 of record CALAPX010000306.1, on the reverse strand, counting down.
AGTCCCTTCCGGCGGATGTTCGTTTTTGGATTGCCCGCCGCTTGGCGACATCCATCACCCAAAAACCCCAAAACCCGGCCTACTGGAAAGGGCTCGGACGCCTCCTTTCGCGACTCCTCATCCACGCTGGTCCTGAACAAGTCCTTACGCCGGACCTTGTGGAGGAGATTTTAGATCAACTCGGGGATATCGAGCCCGGCGAGTCAATCCGCCCAGAGGCCGCCGCCGCGTGGCTTCGAGCCGCCCGCCTCACCAGCCTCCGCGCCATCGATGTGCCGCAATCTTCCCGCAACCAAATCGACGCCCTCCTCCGAAAATGGGATATCACCGATGTCCGCCGCCGCGTCCTTCACGAATCTGTCCCAATCGCCTCTGCCGACCGAACTGGACTCCTCGGGGAATCCCCACCACCCGGGCTCTCTCTCGGCACAGATCTCTGACATGCCTAGAATTCGGCTGGGAACATTGAATTGCCATACAGC
>CALAPX010000305.1 GCA_937888355.1 uncultured Spartobacteria bacterium | reverse complement strand
TCGCGCACAAGGATCCTGCGATCGAGTAAATCATTGATGTCGCGCAGAGCGGTGTCGGCGGAGCACTTGGCTAGTTTTGCATACTTGGAAGAGGACAGTTTTCCCTCAAAGCCGTCCAACAAGCGATTGATGACGGAGCGTTGCCGATCATTGACCGGCGTTTCGTTGATCAACTTCCAAACTCGGGCTTTTCGCAGAACTTGACCGATCGTGGATTCAGCGCCCTCCAGCGCACGGCGAAGACATTCCAAGAACCACTCGATCCAGCTGGTGATGTCCGTGTCGCCCCGCTGATTGCGCTCCAGCCTCAGATAGTAGTTCTTTCGCTCTGACTCGATTTGAGCGGACATGCTGTAGAAGCGCTCCTTAGTGCCCTCGGCGCGTGCGAGTGCCATGTCTGCGATGGCCCGGGCAATTCTTCCGTTGCCATCCTCGAACGGATGGATTGTCACGAACCAGAAATGCGCCACGGCAGCTTTCAACACGGGATCTATCTTCCGCTCGCACTCGAGCCACTTGAGAAAGGCGGTCATTTCTCGTTCGAGCCTGTCTGCGGCCGGAGCCTCGAAGTGGACGCGCTCGCGCCCCATGGGACCTGAGACGACTTGCATCGGTTCAACTTCAGCGGGGCGCCATCTACCAACTGTGATTTTGCGCATGCCGCTGCGTCCGGTTGGAAACAAACACGCGTGCCAAGCAAACAGCCGTTTCTTGGTCAGTGGGGCAGAGTAGTTTTGCGTCGCATCCAGCATCATCTCGACAACCCCTTCGATGTCGCGGCTGGAAGCAATGGTGCCCCCGAATTCTCAGCCGAGTCTGCGGGCAATCGACGAGCGCACTTGGTCCGCATTCAGTTTTTCCCCTTCGATCGCGCTGGATTTGATCACATCGGCGGTAAGTGCAGCCAAGGTCGCCTCGTTCCTGAGATCAAAACCCAGAGACTCCATGCTTCCCAGGAATCGACCCTGCAGATGCCGAACTTCGGCCAGTAACGGCAAAACCTTGCTGCTGTTCCAGCTAAGCTTGGGCCACGCAGGTCTCTGGTGAATATAGGGCATAATCTCCGCGAAATATGCGGAGAATATGGCGCCTATTCACCGCACGAACAAGAAATCTCTGACTCTCATGTGGTGACAAATGGTGACAACTTGCGTGCCGAGTTGTTCCCTTTCGTGCCGGTCAGGCAAAACGGTCGCCCGTCGATGAGCGGAATAAACGGGCACAAATCAACATCATACGGAACATAAGTGTATGAACAGCAACGAGATAGAAACACTCATAACCTGAAGGTCGCGGGTTCAAATCCCGCCCCCGCAACCA
>CALAPX010000304.1 GCA_937888355.1 uncultured Spartobacteria bacterium | reverse complement strand
CGAGTGAGAGACTGAGGAAAATAAACGCATGAAGATTGAAAAGCGGCATCACCGAATAAAGGAGCCAACGCAAAATCACCGGTATTCCAGTCCCACTGCGGAAATACTCATCACGCCATGACATTAGCAGAAGCAAGCCGCAGGGGATTGCAAATAAAAGACCCCGCTGAGGAATCAGCATGGTGAGGAACACGTTTTTCCACGCCTCTGCTGATTGGAAATCATCGATTGATCCGGACTGGAAAAAAGCAAATCCGGCCAATCCACCGTTGAACAGGAATGCCGCCATGGCAAAGGCTCCTCCCCATCGCCATAGCGCCCAACCGCACATCGCTGCGCCCGCCAAGCCAGCCCAAACCAATCCACGTTCGGCAGGAATGCCTGCAAGTAGGAGCAGGCTGTTGAAAAGGTCTGCTCCAGGGGGGTAAGTGAGCTGGACGCCACTGAGAATGGGGCTTTCAGGCCAAAATGAAGCGCCACCCGCAAAGTAGCGGATGAGGTGAATATGCAGAGAGATGTCTCCAAGGTTGTGGGGCGACAAGACACGCCATTCGCCACCGACGCTATAAAGCACCCACATGAACGCCCGTATTGAAGCCAGTGCCCAGATGGACACGAGGAGCCAATCCCAGGGAGTGAATGCAGGGGAATTACGGTCTCGAGAGCGCCATCCAGCTGCGATGCCCGTCAGAAATCCAGCGCCCAGTGAGGCTGCGGCTGTTTTTGCATCGAGGCCTGCCTGTCCAGCTGCAATAAGCGCCGCGCATAGCACGGCAACAGCCACGCCGGTCAGTGTTCCAGAGACAAGGCCTGCGCCTGGTCGCCATGGCATCCCTTCATTCATTGAAGGCACCTCGCTCAGGCTGAAAATCCGGCTCCCGGTCAAAATAAGCCCTAAAGCGAGAGGTCGCGAAATATGCGGTGCAATCCTCCTGACCGCTGCGAATTCGGAATGGCACTTTGAAAAATGGGAATCTTAATTTGTTCTCAAATTCATTTTCATGCGCAGATTCGATCACCAAAAAATCCAATCCCTCTAGGTCCGGAGATTCTTCTGCTTCATAGTACCCGATCCGGGTGAAGTCGCCCAGCATCCAGGGAAGCGGGTAATAGCTGTTGAGTAGGATTGCTCCGCGCATGTGATACCCTTCTGGATCTACTTCCGCTGCGTGGACGAGAGGGTCTACAAAATGATAAATGTCGGTGTGGGTTTGAACATAGACATAAGGTTCCCGGTCATCTGTAAAATCCCGGAAATTGAGCTTGAACATCATTCCGGCTGAAACAACAAGAAGTGGTGCGGAGGCCCACCAGATCCGGCGTCTTGAATAGTTGTGAGTGAGTTCGCGAAGGAGTTCTCCCAGCAGAAGGAAGAAAGGCCAAAGGATCGAAATGACACACCAAGGGGTTTTGTAGGGAATAATCGAATAGGCTAGCAGTACGCCGCCAGCGGAAATCGCAATATAACGGAAGCGTGCATCCGATGGAGCGGCAAAACGCAATCCCGCCAACAGACCAGCCAGAGCAGGCCATTCGTATCGTGCCATTAAAGCGATCCAATAATAATTCAGTGGACCAAGCAGATCGTGGCTCGTCTTTTCGTGCCCAGCCGACTCGATGCCTGTATCGATCCAAAGAGTCAATGTCTGCCAGAGGCCCTGAATGAGGGAGAAATCAAGGAATCCACCGGAGTAGAAAAATATGACGACCAGCGTAGAGATGCTGATTCCAAGGATCGCATCATCGCGTGTCCAAGATTGGCGGGCTATCGGCCATGCCGGGCGGGATGGTGAGAGCTTCCCCCAGATCCAGAGTGCCAGCGCACCGAGAATGAAACAGCCCAGATGAAGAATGTAAGTTTCCTTTGTGAGCACCATGCCCGTGAGTCCGGCGCAAAGGGAGAAAAACCATCTCCGGCGCCCTGTTTGCCAGAGACCGAGAATTCCCTGTAGTAGAAGAATCGAGAAAAGAACCTGCCATGACTCATGGATCGAGTATCGACTATAAAAGACATAGGCCGGCGAAAGGGCCATCGCCAGCGCCGCAAAGCGGGACACTGGCTCGCCAAGGAAGACCCGGAATCGGAGCATCGCCGCGACACTCAACACTCCAGCAAGGATCGCAGGCAACCGTAGAGCCCAGAGTTCCCTTCCGAAAAGAGTCTGCGATATCCAGACGAGGTAAAAATGCAGTGGGCCATGGTAGTTCGACGGATCGTAGCTGTAGAGCCCAGACGAAGTAATGCGATCAGCGAACCATCCATTAATCGCCTCGTCGAAATGAGGAGGCTTTATCTCAATCCCCCAACATCTAATGGCAATCGCAAGAATCAGGATCACCGCTTCGGGGGCGTTGCTTTTCAGGCGGGCAAGGGTCACACGCATGGCATATCCCGTTCCATCCATACTGATCAAGCCGCTATGCCGTGCTTGCCGTTGCGGGGTTCCAACGGGATGATCCGGTTATGCCAACTCTTGGAGTAAATATCGATCATGTCGCCACCCTCAGGCAGGCACGTTACCGGAGCACGCCGGAATCGCCAAATATCGAACCAGACCCTGTTGTTGCGGCCCTTATTGCCGAGCGTGCAGGTGCTGCGGGGATCACAGCCCACCTGCGCGAAGATCGTCGCCATATTCAGGATCGCGATATTTTTGAGCTTAGGAAAAGGATTTCCACCAAGCTGAATCTTGAGATGGGGATTGCTCCCGATATTGTTTCCATCGCTTTGCAGGTGCGTCCGGAGGATGTCTGCATTGTTCCCGAAAATCGCCAAGAGATCACCACAGAAGGGGGGTTGGATTGTGCCGGGCAATTCGACGCGTTGGCTCCTGTGGTCGAAAAGTTGCGCGCTTCCGGGATTCGCGTAAGCCTTTTTATCGACCCAGTGGACCATCAAATCGCGGCGGCAGCACGCCTCGGCGCAGAATTCGTCGAACTCCATACCGGCGCGTACGCGAACACTTCCGGTAAGGAGCGTGAGGCCGAATTGGAAAAACTTATGCACGGGGCTGGAATTGCCCTTCATGCCGGGCTCAGGGTGAATGCAGGGCATGGGCTAACTTTGGAGAATACGCCACCGGTACTTTCCCTTCCCGGTTTGGAAGAAC
>CALAPX010000303.1 GCA_937888355.1 uncultured Spartobacteria bacterium | reverse complement strand
GACTGGTCAGGCGCTGGAAGCTGACGCGGATGAGCATGCCGCCGGGCAAGGCGCCACGCTTGTAGACCGCCGAAGGCCCCGTGCCCATTCGCGTCAACTTAAGCATTCGAGGGCGGTTTGATGCTGGGATTTACGGGATCTCGCGTCCATTTGGAGATGCCTGGGATCGGGATTGTAGTCGGCGAAGCGATACAAAGAGACCAGTGTCAGGATAAAGGAAGCCAAGTCGTGGGCGAGTTTTTCGATGCTCAGTTGATGGCGGTTGAAACTCTTGTGCAATAAGGCGGCAGTTTTCAAGGTGAGTATTAACAACAGAATGGCCCCATACATGAGCGTCTGCAAATGGCACGGATTGCTGCGTCTGGCCAGCGCTTTGACCAGTTGGCCGGACTGCTTCCAGGCCCGGAAGATGATTTCGATCTGCCAGCGCACGGAATAGAGCGCGAAGATCTCGGAGGTCTTCATGCGTTCCTCGCCGACATTGGTGATGATGATGTGCCATCCGTCACGAGTCAGCATGTCCTTGGTTGGTTGTTTGCCGACTTGACGCGCCTGTTCTCTTCGCACCCTGCGCCGCTCACGGGCAACTTCGGGAGTGGCACGCACTGCGATAAGGCGGGCCAGGTGGCGGACGTTTCCGATGTACATGATGCAGTCGATTTCTCCGGCTTTGGTCGTGCGCAGAATGGTCTCGAGTTTGCGTCCCTCAAGGTCGCAGGCCATCACGCTGACCGGCATGCGGCTGAGCCAAAAGGCCCCCTGTGATTCGATCCGGTCGAACTCTCTGGTGCTGAAATAGCCCATATCGCGCAGAATCAGGTCGAATGGCTTCACGAGATCAACCAGATCCTTGCCGATTTCTCGATCCTGTTGGGTGGCCATGTGCAGGGCTTCCAAGATGGGTTCGCCGGTGAGCAGATCAAAGGCTAGGTCGATCTTGCATCCTGCGGTCACGCCTTTGCCGTTGCCATGTCCGGGAAAGTCCTCGGCGTTGCGTTTGTCGGTTTTGGCCTGAGAGGAATCCTCGATAATGACCCGGTTGAATTTGTCCGTGGCGATGAGCAGTTCGTCATTCCATCGGTCCTTGATGGCCTGAGTGGTGGCACTCATCATGAACGCGACCGCGTTTTGATCTACCCGCTGGTGAAGGGCCTGCCGAGCCATCGCCTTGGGTTCGCTTAACCCCATGTTCATGGCGAGCTGATTGAAGGACGCCTTGCCTGTGATGACGGCCTTCAAGATACCCAACGTGAATCCTTCCGCAGAGAACTTCGCACTGCGGCGCACGATCAGGTTTGTTTTTCTTGCGAGGGAATCCAACCGGGAGAAGAATATCTTCGAGCGGTCGGCGAGCTTGGAACCAGAAATGGTTTTTGACATACCGAGCTTGCCGACCGACTCAGCATGTCAATGGAAAAGCGTAGTTTTCTTGGTTTTATTTCTCTGATCCTCAGCGACTTACGGCGCTAAATTGACGCGAATGGGTGCGGTGGTTGAAGCAGTTCATTTGAGGTGGGTGGGTGGGAGGG
>CALAPX010000302.1 GCA_937888355.1 uncultured Spartobacteria bacterium | reverse complement strand
CTGCATTAAGTCAGAGGAATGAGGTCCCCGTGGACCAAAATATCTCCGCTTGAAGCTGAACCTAATTTGGGGTCAAGACCAAAGAATAATCCGAATCTCGTAGCGACTAGTGCGGAGAGTGGGGGCGGGTCAAACACGCTTGCTGAAAGCCTCGCGATCTACTTTAGGAAAACTCTCCAACATGGACCAAGCACAACTCAACTGGCTGACCAACTTCATCTGGAACATCGCCGACGATGTGCTGCGCGATGTCTATGTGCGCGGCAAATATCGCGATGTCATTCTGCCCATGACAGTGCTGCGCCGTCTTGATGCGGTGCTGGAGCCGACGAAGCAGACGGTGCTCGATATGAAGACCGCGCTCGACAAAGAGCGCATCACCAATCAAGACGACGCCCTGCGCTCCGCCTCCGGTCAGGCGTTCTACAACACCTCGCCTTTTTTGCTCCGCGATCTGAAAGCCCGATCCACCCAGCAAAAGCTCAAGGACGATTTCGAGGCCTACCTCGACGGCTTTTCGCCCAATGTCCAAGACATCCTGACCAACTTTGAGTTTCGCAATCAGATCCCGCGCCTCTCCAAGGCCGACGCCCTCGGCATGCTTATCGAGAAGTTCCTTGATAAGGACATCAACATTAGCCCGTTTGCCGTCGGTGAAATGCCCGGTCTCGATAATCATTCCATGGGCACGATGTTCGAGGAACTCGTCCGCCGCTTCAACGAAGACAACAACGAAGAAGCCGGCGAGCACTGGACGCCCCGCGATGCCGTGCGACTGATGGCCAATCTGATGTTCTTGCCCGTGGCCGACAAAATCGAATCCGGCACCTACCTGCTCTACGACTGCGCTTGCGGCACCGGCGGCATGTTGACCGTCGCTGAAGAAACGCTCCAGCAGATTGCCAAAGCGCACGGCAAACAAGTTGCCACCCATCTCTACGGCCAGGAGATTAACGGCGAAACCTACGCCATTTGCAAAGCCGATCTGCTGCTCAAAGGCGACGGCGATGCGGCGGACAACATCGTCGGTGGCCCTGAATACAGCACGCTATCCAACGACGCTTTCCGCTCCCGCGAGTTCGATTTCATGCTCGCCAATCCGCCTTACGGAAAAAGCTGGAAGAGCGATCTGGAACGGATGGGCGGTAAGAAAGACCTCAAAGACCCGCGCTTCCTCATCGAACACGCGGGCGATGCGGAATACTCGCTTGTCACCCGCTCCAGTGACGGCCAGATGCTTTTTCTAGTCAACATGCTCAGCAAGATGAAGCACGACACGCCGCTCGGCAGTCGTATCGCCGAGGTGCACAACGGCTCGTCGCTGTTCACAGGTGACGCCGGGCAGGGCGAGAGCAATATCCGCCGCTGGATCATCGAGAGCGACTGGCTGGAGGCCATCGTCGCCTTGCCGTTGAACCTGTTCTACAACACCGGCATCGCCACCTACATCTGGGTGCTGACCAATCGCAAGCCAGCCCACCGCCAAGGCCTAGTCCAGCTCATCGACGCCACCTCATGGTTCAAGCCGCTGCGCAAGAACATGGGCAAAAAGAACTGTGAACTCGCGGGGGATGACATTCAGCGCATCTGCGACGCCTTCCTCGCTTTCACGGAAACCCCGCAATCGAAAATCTTCCCCAACGCCGCCTTCGGGTATTGGAAAGTAAAGGTCGAGCGCCCGCTACGGCTGCACAGCCAGCTCACCCGGCAACGCATTGAGACCCTGCGGTTTGCCTCGGGCGACGAAGACATCCGCGCCGCGCTTTACGAACAACTCGGCGACGCTCTCTTTGAGAAACCCGCCAGCGTCCGCGATCAACTGGAACAGCTCGTCAACGACTACGGCAAGGGCGACAGCGAAGCGGAAGACGAGGAAGGCGGCGAGACCGCCCCGAAGAAATCGCTGCCAGAAGCCAAGAAAAAGAAGCTCCTCAGCGAAGCCACTTGGAAGCGTGACGCCCAGCTCATTGAAACCGCCACCAAGCTGAGCAAGGCCCTCGGTGACGGTCTGATTGAAGACCACAACATCTTCCTCGAACGCGTGGATGCGGCTCTGGAAAAACTCGGTGCCAAGCTTAGCGCTGCCGATCTGAAGCTCATCATCAATGCCGTAAGTTGGCGCATAGAAGATGCGCCCGCTGTCATCAAGAAAATTCACAAGCCCGGCAAGGCCCAGCCCGACGCCTTGCGAGGATTGTTTGAAGCCAAGATCGATGGCAAAAACTGCGTCGTCGAATACGAACCCGACAGCGAGCTGCGCGATTTCGAGCAAATCCCGCTGCTGGAAGAAGGCGGCATCGAAGCCTTCATCCGCCGCGAAGTTCTGCCCTACACGCCCGACGCCTGGCTGGTCGAGGCCGACACCAAGATCGGATACGAGGTCAGCTTCACCCGCCACTTCTACCAGCCGCCTCAGCTTCGCACCCTCGCTCAGATCAGCGCCGACATCCTCGCGCTGGAGCAGGAGACCGAAGGCCTGCTCCACGAGATCACCAAAGGGGTCACGGCATGAGAGAAATCCTCGGCAAAGCCAAAACCGTCCGCGAGCTGCTCAAGGGCGTGAAATATTCGATCGACTACTACCAGCGCGAATACAAATGGCACGAGAAGCAGATCCGCGAACTGGTGGACGACCTCAGCGACAAGTTTCTGGAGGAATACCAGCCCGAGCACCCACGCAGCAAAGTGGCCGATTACCCGCACTATTTCCTAGGCTCCATCATCATCAGCAAGAAGGAGAGCGTCGGTTACATCGTGGACGGCCAGCAAAGGCTCACCAGCCTAACGCTGCTGCTCGTGCTGCTTCGCAATCTGCAAAAGGATCACGAGAAACGAGTCAATGTCGATGAGCTGATCTTCTCTGAGAAGTTCGACAGGAAATCTTTCAACCTGCATGTCGATGAACGCACGCCTGCCATGGAAGCGCTCTACACCGACGGCGGCGAGACCTTCAACGCCAACGATCGCCCCGAGTCGGTGCAAAACCTCGTGCGGCGTTATCACGATCTGGAGACTTGCTTCCCCGAAGAACTCCGTGCCGAGGCGCTGCCTTACTTCATCGACTGGCTGCTGGAGAATGTGCACCTCGTCGAGATCACCGCTTACTCCGACGACGATGCCTACACCATCTTCGAGACCATGAATGACCGTGGGCTTTCACTCAGCCCCACGGACATGCTCAAGGGCTACCTGCTTGCGAATATCGACGAAGCCAAACGCACCACCGCCAACACCCGCTGGCGCGACCGCATCCGAGAACTCAACGACGCGGGCAAGGAAGTGGAATCCGATTGCTTCAAGGCGTGGCTGCGCAGCCAGCACGCCACCAAGATTCGCGAGCGCAAGAAGGGCGCGAAGCCCGAAGACTTCGACCGCATCGGCACCGAGTTTCACCGCTGGCTGCGCGACGCCGCCGACACCGTCGGGCTCAAGCAAAGCGACGACTTTTACCGTTTCATCGATCGCGACTTCAACTTTTATAGCCGCCAATACTTGATGCTCATCGAGGCCGCGCAAAAGCCGCTACCCGGTCTGGAGCATGTGCTCTACAACGCCCAGCACGGCTTCACCCTGCAATACATGTTGCTGCTCGCACCCCTGCGACCCGACGACAGCGAGCCGGTGGTCATCCGCAAGATCGGCCTCGTGGCGCAGTATCTCGACATCCTGCTTACCTGGCGGCTGTGGAACTTTCGCACAATCGCCTACTCGACCATGCAATACGCCATGTTTGTGGTGATGCGTGACATTCGCGGCCTCGCGCCCGATGCCCTCGCGCACAAGCTGCATGAGTTCCTGAATAAGGAAGGTGAGACCTTCACCAGCAACGACCGCCTGCTCATGCACCAGCAGAACCGCTACCCGCTGCACCGCATCCTCGCCCGCCTCACCGATTATGTGGAGACACAGTCCGGCCAGCCCTCGCGCTATCTCGACTATGTGAGCGAAGGCAAAACCCGCTACGAGGTGGAGCACATCTGGGCCGACCATGCCGAACGCCACACCGCCGAGTTCAGCCATCCTGCGGACTTTGCCGAGCACCGCAACCGCATTGGTGGTCTGCTGCTGCTACCCAAGAGTTTTAACGCCAGCTATGGCGATCTGACTTACGAAGCCAAACTTCCGCACTACAACACCCAAAACCTGCTCGCCCGCTCACTGCATGCTCAGTGCTACGACCACAACCCCGGTTTCCTGCGCTTCAAGGAGCAAAGCGACTTGCCGTTCGCGCCCCTGACGGCGTTCAACAAAGCCGATCTCGAGGCCCGCAGTCAGCTTTACTGCCAGATCGCCGACCGCATCTGGAATCCCGCTGATCTGCTGAAAGGAGTCACGGCATGATCGATGGACTCAAGCCGTATGCGGAATACAAGGAGTCGGGGCAAGAATGGCTTGGTGGCGTTCCCGCCCACTGGGATCTAAAGCCCGGACATGCTGCGTTCGCGAAGCGAAAAGAGTCCAATCTTGGGATGAAGGAAAAAACCGTGCTCTCGCTGAGTTACGGGCGGATCAAGGTGAAAGCAACCGACAAACAACACGGATTGGTTCCCGAGTCCTACGAAACCTATCAAGTCGTCAATGAGGGCAACGTCATCATCCGAGGAACCGACCTTCAGAACGACCACACCAGCCTGCGCATTGGCCTGTCGCGCAATCGTGGAATCATCTCGTCCGCCTACCTCTGCCTTGAAGCGCAGCCAACAATTACGCCCGACTACGGCTACCAAATCCTGAATGTCTTCGATCTCACGAAGGCAATCTATCGTTACGGCTCCGGCCTGCGCCAGAATCTCGACCACGGCGAAATCAAACGCCTGCCAATCTTCCTGCCGCCTTTGGACGAACAAGCGGCCATCGTGCGGTTTCTGGACAACGCGAACCGGAAGATCGACGGCTTCATCCGCGCCAAGCGGAAGCTGATTGGGCTGCTCAACGAGCAGAAGCAGGCCATCATCCACCGCGCCGTCACCCGCGGCCTCCACCCCGACGTTCCCCTCAAGCCCTCCGGCATCCCCTGGCTCGGCGACATCCCGAAGCATTGGGAGGTTCTTGCCCTCAAGCGAGTTCTGCGTCGTTTGATTGATTGCGAGCATAAGACGGCTCCCGCTGCCGAAGGCAGCGGCCTGAGAGTGGTCAGAACCACCGGCATCCGTCATGGGCGGCTTCAGTTCCACGGCACCTACGGAACAACGCCGGAAGCGTTCAAACAGTGGACGCGGCGTGGGCTTCCTGAGGCTGGCGATGTCCTTTTCACACGAGAGGCCCCAGCGGGTGAAGCTTGCGTAATGCCCGAAGGCATCACTTTGTGCATGGGCCAAAGAACGGTCCTCATGAAGTTGAGAGCGAACCGGATCAACGCCCACTTTCTTGTTCACTCCATCTACGGTGGGCCTCCGCGAACAGCCATCACGCTCGCCAGCCAAGGCTCTACGGTCGGGCATTTCAACATGTCCGACATAGGAGCCCTGACAGTGTTTTTGCCACCGCACGCTGAACAGGTAGTGATAGTAGAGGCCATAGAGCGCGACGCCGAGCCGCTCAACACCGCCATCGCCCGCACCGAGCGAGAAATCGCGCTGATGCAGGAATACCGCACGCGCCTGACCTCCGACATCGTGACCGGCAAGCTGGACGTGCGCGAAGCCGCCGCCCATCTCCCCGCCCCGCCCACCGCTGCCGTCACGGAAGCCACCGCCGACGAGCCGCTAGAAGAAATCGAAACCGAGGAAATTGAAGCGTGAACGCCCAGGAACTTACCTCCCTGTTGGACCGTCTGTGCCGCGAGCCGCACGAGACGGACTGGCTGGAATTTAAGGAGAACAAGTATGAGCCGCAGGTTCTCGGTGAGTATCTTTCCGCGCTGGCCAACGCCGCCTGCCTAGC
>CALAPX010000301.1 GCA_937888355.1 uncultured Spartobacteria bacterium | reverse complement strand
AAATCAATGGCATTAGGGTGGTTTTTGTGACTGCAGAGGGCACATTTTTGAGTGGAACTCCAGGAGGCCCTCTCACACCCAAATCCGGTTATGGATTGCGTGGGGCAATTTTGAAACACCCATCGTCTGGCGATGTGTTCGTCAAAATGACAGGGCCTGCTGCTTTGGTGGTATCAGCCAGCAAGGATTTCGATGCCATGGTCTCCGCTGCTGCGAATTCACTGACCCGATAAATTGTCGTCAACTGAGATCCGATGGCTTGGGGGAGTGCGTGCATGTTGCGATCTCTGAGTGGATTTCTCCATCGTGAAAGCGGGTGGTAAGCCGAGTTTCTTGCGTTGCTTCTTTCGCACTTCGGAGGATTTTGCCATCCGCCCCCAGAGTTATTGTGTATCCACGTTCGAGGGATGCTGTGGGATTTAGCGCCTTAAGAAGCCCGCAGAGGTTTTTGAGGTGCGAGGAGTGTTGCACAATACACGCATTCGCGAGGTGCTGAATTTTCGAGGACGAGGTTTCCAGCGAGTGTCTGATTCCGGTCAATATGCGGTCTGGATTGCAAACTTCAATGGCACGGCTATGTCTCGAGAGTTTCAGCGTGAGATCGCGGAGTCGGGCCTCAGTAGTTGCTGCCAGATCATCGCTCATGTGGTCTAGCGTGAGGAGGTTCTCGCGGAGTACTCGATGAGGCTCGAGGAAGAGAGCTGTTCTGCGCAGTGATTCGAGAAACGCACGGAGTGATTGCAAGCGTGATGTGACGGGGTTGCCGAGGCGGGATTTGAATTGGGAGAGGCGGTCTAGGACTTCGGAGGAATCAGTAGAGAGGATTTCTGCAGCAGCACTCGGAGTGGGAGCGCGCAGATCCGCCACGAGATCGCAGATTGTGAAATCAATTTCATGCCCTACGGCACTGACCAGAGGAATGGGCGATGCTGAGACGGCACGAGCAAGTGATTCCTCGTTGAACTCCCATAGGTCCTCCAAACTCCCCCCGCCGCGTGTCAGGACAAGGATATCGATATTCCAGCCGAGCTTGGGTGCATCCTCCGAAAAAAAACGGATGCCCTCCTTAATTTCATTCGCCGCCCCGCGGCCTTGGACTCTTGCCGGATAAATTAGGACCTCAATACCCCGTTGTCTGCGATGGAGAACATTCAAGAAATCACGAATGGCTGCACCGGTGGGAGAGGTGATGACACCGATACGGCGGGGAAAACGCGGAAGGGGTCTCTTACGGTCCAATGAAAAGAGCCCTTCGGCATAGAGGCGTTTTTTTAGATCCTCAAAACGGGCCTGCAGTGCTCCTACTCCACAAGGCTCCACGCGGTGGACGATGATTTGGTAAATGCCTCGTGTTTCATAGACCGTCAGTTGACCGGACAAGCGTACGTGAACACCATCGCAAAAATCCATACCCTTGAGTTGAGCGGTCTGGCCGGCAAAGAGAGCGCAAGCGATCTGTGCACCAGCATCCTTGAGTGTGAAGTAAATGTGGCCTGAGTTTTGTTTCCTGAGGTTGGAAATCTCGCCCTCGACATGAAGGTTTCCGATGCGGTCCTCAAGGAGTGAGCGGACCTTGCGGGTCAGAGCCGTAACCGTGAGAACAACAGGTTCCTCATGTTTGAGGGGAGGCTTGTTCGCCGGAGGTGCACCCCGCAGGTCGAAGTTAAGTTGCATATCTAAATCAAATGCAGAAACGGATGCGGGCCAATTCCAAAGAGGCTATGATTGCGAATTTGGGGTTCGTTCCTTGGAGAGGGCAGCGATAATGCGTGTAGCCAATGCGATGCTGAATCCAGGGAGGGTTGCGATGTCTTCCGGGGAGAGCGAACGGATTCTTTCGACAGATCCAAAAGTCCCAAGGAGAAGTTGTTTTCGGTTTGCGCTTACGCCAGGAACTTCATCAAGAATGCTTTCCCGGATCCGCTTTTTCAACAGGAGGCTATGGTATCCGTTTGCAGTGCGGTGGGCCTCATCGCGAATCCGCTGGAGCAGACGGAGTGCTCCGCTGTCCTCGGGTAGGCGCAATGGGAGTGGCCGGCCGGGTTGGTGGATCTCCTCAAATTCCTTGGCTAAGCCGATGATGGGAAGCATTCCGAGAGCAAGTCTATGCAATTCCGCACAGGCGCTGGAAAGTTGCCCTCGTCCGCCATCCACAATAACGAGATCCGGCAAGACGGCGGTGTCGCCATTTTTATTTCGGGTGCGAAGGATGCGGCTGTAGCGCCGTCGAACGACTTCTGCCATGCTGGCAAAGTCGTCCTGTCGGGTGACCCCCTTGATTCGGTAGGTGCGGTACCCGGCGCGGTCAGGCACTCCGTTGCGAAATCGGACCATTGAAGCCACGATATGGGTCGATGAAATATTTGAAATATCGAAGCACTCCATGATACGCGGCGGGCTCTTGAGTGACAGGGCATCGCGTAACGCAAGGATGTCGGCATCGGGGTTGATGGTTGTGGGGAGTGACTTCCGGGTGAAGCGCACCATCGGCCGGGTGGTGGTCTTTAGATCTTGGAGGAGGTTCCTCAAGAGGGCAGCTTTTTCGAAATCCATTTTTTCGGCAGCCTCCTTCATCGAGCGCTCGATATCTTCCACTGTGTCTCGGCTTTTACCGTCAAGAAACGCACAGGCAGCTTCAACTCGGGCAAGGTATTCATCTCGGGTGACCTTGCCTACACACGGAGCACTGCACTTTTTGATGATATGGTCGAGGCAGTGTTTGTATTCGGCCTCACCTGGTTCCTGCGCCCGGCAGGAACGAAGGCCAAAGGTTTTCACCATGGTATCGAGGGTGCTTCGGAGTGCCCCTGAGTGCGCAAATGGACCGAAATACTTTGCTCCATCCTCCTTTCTAAAGCGGGTGAGTGTGAAGCTAGGAAAGGGGTCGGTGATATTGACTCGGACTAAAAGGAATCGTTTGTCGTCTCGGAAGCTGATATTGTATTTCGGTCGGAACTCCTTGATGAGGCGTCCTTCGAACAGGATGGCTTCCGCATCACTCCCGACAACATGGTACTCGAGGTCCCAGACACTTTCGATGAGGGCACGCGTTTTGAGGTCTGCAGAGGATTTGCGCGATGGCATGAAATAGCTCCCTACCCGCTTACGGAGGTCGCGTGCCTTGCCCACGTAGATGACATGAGAGAGGCGGTCGCGCATGACATAAACGCCCGGTTTGTGGGGCATGTCGCGGAGGAGCTTTTGAAAATCCGTGCGGCTTTTTTGGGTGCTCATTGCGCGGACAGCATGCAGCAGCATGAATGAATCCGCAACGCGTCAGAAGCTAACACCCGTATCGTTCGCGCCATATGATCCGGTAGTGGCGCATCTGGTCCACGATGCAGTCGCGAATCCTGAAAACGTGGCGGCGGGCTGTGTTGGCGCGTCGCCGATCGAGTAGCCCAGACTCCTCCAGATTGGAAGCTGCCTCGAGGGCATCATTGGCAGCCTTGGCCGCGCGTTTAAGGTAGGCAATGGTCATGCCGATCTCGGAAGTTTCGTGCCCACAGAGGGCGGCAGCGAGTTTGGCTCCACAGACTGCAGAACGGGTGGCAAATCTAACGGCCTCGGGATGTTCGCGCAGATCCTCGCGTTTATCAAAAAGGGCATTTATCCAGCGATGGAGGCGAAGGGTGTCCTCATAGGCGGGAGAGTGGGTGAACTCGTCAAACTCCTCATCGTATTCTTTCTGTTCGCTATCGGTAAGAAATTCCATGGCCTCGCCGAGAAACTCTTCAACCTCTTCCTGTTCCTCCACGGCGGATTCAAAAACACTCCAGCCCATTTCTTCTGCGATGATCTCGTCACGATCCGGGTGGTCGATGTAAGTCTCGAAAAGTTGGAAGTATTTCTCGGTGTTACTATCCTGTTTTTGGAGGAATCGCTCCCAGGTATATTCATCCCAGATCTCTTCGGGCGGAAACTCTTGATCGTCGGACATTGTGAAACGGCTAATGCATGACGTGCGCCGCTGCAAAGGATTTTTCCACCTGCAAGCGGAGTTGGCCACATGCGGCTGCGATGTCATGCCCTTTTTCGCGGCGCAGTGTGGCGTCTGTGCCCGCACGGCGGAGGATGTCCAGAAACGCCTCTTGTTGTTCCTCGTTCGAGCGCTCCCATGGGAGCCCCTCAACGGTGTTGTAGGGAATGAGGTTTACTTTTGCGCCGACGCGGCGGGACTGCCTAGCAAGAAGGTGAGCTTGTTCCAGAGAGTCATTGATGTCTCGAATGAGGATGTATTCAAAAGTAATTCTTTGTTTTTTTATTCGGACGTAGTCCTCGCATGCCGAGAGGAGTTCTTCTACCGGATATTTGCTGTTTACTGGCATGATGATATTGCGAACTTCGTCAGTTGCGCCGTGGAATGAGATGGCCATTCGGACTTGCAAGGGTTGGGCTGCGAGGTCGCGAATGCGTGGGACAAGTCCCGATGTTGAAACGGTCATATGGCGGGCTCCTATGCCGATACCCCAGGGGGCATTGAGGATCCCGATGGCGCGAATGAGGTTGTCGTAATTTGCCATGGGCTCCCCCATGCCCATAAAGACGATATTATTTATTTTTTCTCCCGAAAGAGCCTCCACTTGCAGGACTTGGTCGAGGATCTCACCAGCGGTGAGATTGCGTTTCCAACCCTCAAGGCCACTTGCACAGAACTTGCAGCCATAGGCGCAACCAACTTGGCTTGAGACGCAGATAGTAAGTCTGTCGGAGGCTTCTCCATAAAGAGCTGGAGAGGCTGGAATGAGTACGCTTTCGATGAGTTGACCGTCGGAAAGGCGGAAGAGGAATTTTCGTGTTGTATCGCGTGATCCCGATTCGCGGATACTCACAAGTCGGTTGACCGGGAACTTTTCTGAAAGTGTGTGGCGCAACGTCGCCGGAAGGTTTTTCATTTCCTCCCAATCGCGAATCCGTTTTTGAAATAGCCATTCAAGTATCTGTGAGGCCCTGTATTTGGGGAGGCCCCATTCGAGCATGAGAATTTCCCAATCGGATTTTGTAAGAGCAAGTGCGTCCATGGATATTATTCGCGCCGTGACCACCGGTCATGATCTGCAAAGAGAATGCATTCCCCATCAATCGGCAAGGGGGTGAAGACGGGAAGGGGGAATCCAGTGACGACAGGTGGGCGAGTGATCTGAAGAACCCAGTCTGTGTAGGGGCCTTTGTAAATTTCAGTAAAGAGTTTGCGGTTGCCTGTCAGCGGGGTGAGGTAGAGGCCAGTGATGGCATCTCCGAGTGCACGATAGTCGCTGATGCGGTTGAAGTCTTTTATAGTTTGAGGAAGAAGAAGGGATCTGCGCTGAGCATACCATGCGACGGCCCATGGCATATCTGAGGCGATGATTTCTTCCTTTTCATACCATTCTCCCAGAATCGCGATAAATGGAGGAACGTAAGGTGGCCATTGGATAGGAGGTTTGTTTGCGAGGAGAGTGTTCCACATGGGAATGCCGCAGAGGAACACGAGAATGGCTGGAAATGCACGATGTAATCTCCCGGGCTGAAATGTGAATTTATCGAACAAGTCCGAAAGAAATGCCGAGCCATAGAAAATGAACAATGGAAGAAATAAGATATGAATGTTGCTTGGTGATAGTGGGCTGCTTGCTCCAGTGAGAATCATCCCAAAAAAAGCCCCAAGCCACATGAGAAGCACTGGCCGGCTGTAGCGGTTCGCTTGTGAAGAATTGAACCGGTGGAGAAGTGAAAGAAAAAATGAAATTGCCGCCAGGTTAGTTCCAAGTAAGGCGAACAAGGATTCCGTTTGCTTCGAGAGGTTCTCTTGGAAGCGGACAAATAGTTTCTCAAACGATACCGTAGGTGGATTGTAGAGGTCTCGCATGTAGCCGGTTTCGGCTGAGCCTGCGGGAGTAACGAGTTCATAGCCTGCAAGGCCGAGCGGATTTCCGGAGACGGAGTAATTTCGAGCCAACCAAGGAAGGACAACCAGAAGAGTGGCGGCAAAGGAGAAAATAAGCGCATGCTTTCGATAGTTTTCACCAACTACTGCCACTAGGAGAACCCAACCTGGAAGTATCCAAGCAGTGGTGCCATGGGTGAGAATCATGAGTCCCATGCATAAGCCCGACCCGGCAAGATACGATAGATTGTGAGTCCTTGAGAGCTTTTCGGATGATCTGATGCACAGCCAAATGCAGCCTCCGAATAGCAGGAGCGTGAGCATTTGTGGCAGTCCTGAGATCGAAAATTGCCAAAGCAAATCTGTGGTTAGCAAAATAGCGCAGCCTAAGGTGGCCGTGGCTTTGTTAAAAACTCTCATGGCTACGGCATACCAAATGGCCAGTGCACCTAAAAAAAACAGCACTCCCAGCATTGCGATTACACGGTCACCTATATAAATCACGTCTATCGGCGAGAGCTTCCAGTAGGGTTGGACAAGTTTTAACGGGATCGCATTAAGGAGGGGGTTCAAGGGTGCATGAAAAAAGTCAGGAAAAGGGCCGGTAGGAATTGGCTTGCCGGCTGCTTCCAGTTGCCAAAGGGCGAGGGGCCGAATGTAGTCTGTAGAAAATCCTTCGCCTTGGGCGAGATGGCGCGCAATTTGCGCCTGATCCATTGCAGCCGCAGAGGAGAAACCGCGGAATTGAAACGCAATGTAGATGACTGCAAGAATGATTGCCGCGATCGGAAGGGCCAGTAATGAGACGCGTTTGGTAAATAAAACCGATGGGCTGACTGGTGTGGCATCGGCGTAATTGGCCAGTGCTGGGTGAGGGGATGGATCGCTCTCTGTAGAAATATGTTCAGTAGAGCTTTTTCTTTTTTTGGGTGTTTTGGCTGGGACTCTGGCTGGGGCTTTCTTTTTGGTTGTTGAGCGAGAGGCTGGTTTTTTTTCAGTTTTAGTAATCGAAGGCGCTTCGGTTTTCTTGGATTTGATTAGCTCGGGAGTGGATGGCTCGGGAGTGGATGGCTCGGGAGTGGATGGCTCGGGAGTGGATGGCTCGGGAGT
>CALAPX010000300.1 GCA_937888355.1 uncultured Spartobacteria bacterium | reverse complement strand
GTTTTTGTTTTTCTTTTAGATTCCTAATTTCACGGATTGCTTGGAGCATTCGAGACTCCAAGGGATTTGTATCTTCTGTGGTATTGTTTGCAAGACCTAGTCCTTCAAGCCTGATATTAGCATCAGCTAGGTGGCGCTTGAAGATTTCCAACTCCATATTTGAGGCAGCAAGAGCATCCGTTAGATTTCTTATTGTCGCCTCGTTAAGGATTATTTTTTCTTTTAACTGGGCAAAGGAAATTTGATCCGGGTCTGTGGCGTTAGCCGCAGCACCGGATGTGCCTGATTCAAAATCTGTCAAAGAGCTTTCGTTCCGTGCCAACAACCTTCCGGTGTCGAGCAGGAACAGGAGAGCTGCCGCCGTGGCGACAATTCTCACGTGTTATTTGGTCACTTTAGCGGTGTGAGAACCGTGTTTCTTAAAGATGCGTGTCGGCGAAAACTCACCAAGTTTGTGACCAACCATGTTTTCCGTCACAAAAACGGGGATAAATGTTTTGCCGTTGTGGACATTGAATGTGTGGCCAACAAAGTCTGGAGTGATCGTGCTGCGGCGGGACCAAGTCTTGATGGGCTTTTTGGTGCCTGACTCGTTGATACGGTCGATTTTGTCGAGGAGTTTCCACTCCACGTATGGGCCTTTTTTGAGTGAACGAGACATGATTACTTGGATTTCGATTTGCGGCGCTGAACGATGAAGCTATCGCTTGATTTGTGTTTGCTGCGGGTTTTGAAGCCCTTTGCAAGTTGGCCCCAAGGTGACATCGGATGGTGGCGTCCACCACCGCCCTTGCTTTTGCCATTTCCACCACCCATGGGATGGTCGACAGGGTTCATGACCATGCCGCGGACAGTTGGACGGATGCCTAACCAGCGGCTGCGTCCAGCTTTGCCGGAAGACACATTCATGTGGTCAGAGTTACCAACCTGTCCGATTGTCGCGTAGCAATTTTCATTGATGCGACGGATTTCACCAGAAGCGAGCTTTACTAGGGCATATCCACTCTCGCGGTTTGCCAAGGTGGCGACAGCGCCGGCACTGCGGACGATTTGACCGCCACGCCCAGGTGTGAATTCCAAGTTGTGAATGGAGGTGCCGAGAGGGATGGCTTTCATGGGAAGAGCATTCCCAATTTTTGGTTCGGCTTTTTCGCCTGCCTCAACTTTATTGCCAACCGACAAGCCTGCGGGAGCAAGGATGTAGGCTTTCTCTCCGTCAGGGTATTGAATGAGGGCGAGACGGGCAGTGCGGTTTGGATCGTATTCGATTGCGATCACCTCGGCCGCTGCATCGCGTCGTGAGCGCTTGAAATCGATAATGCGGTAGCGGCGCTTGTGTCCACCTCCAATGTGGCGCATGGTAATGCGGCCTTGGTTGTTTCTGCCGCCAGTGCGCTTGATCGCTTCAGTAAGTTTTTTCTCCGGCTTTTTCTTGGTGATTTCAGCAAAGTCCGGGAGCGCCTTGAAGCGGGCGGCGGGGGTAAGAGGTCTAAAGGTTTTGATTCCCATAAATAGTCGATTTGTTAGACGAGGTCGAGTTTCTCGCCTGCTTTGAGGGTCACGATGGCCTTTTTCCAGTGTGGACGGCGTCCAAAGTCGGCGCGACGTTCGCGTTTTTTCTTGCCGGCGTAATTAGCGGTGTTCACATCGAGAACTTTCTTTTTGAAAGCAATTTCGATGGCGCGCTTAATTTGAATCTTATTAGCCGAGGGATTAACGCGGAAAACGTATTTATTAAACTTCTCGGATAGAAGAGTGGCTTTTTCTGTTAGGATGACAGACTGGATATGGTCGTAAACGTCAGTGTTCATTTTGCAAGCCTTTCGGAGATTTTTACCAGAGCACCACGTGTTAAGACAATTTTGTCGAAGGCGAGGAGTTCCTCAGTGTTAACGTCGGCCGCTCTGGTGAGCTGGGCTTTTTGGACGTTGCGTGCAGCTCTAAAGGTATTATCATCGAACCCCTCAGAGACGATGAGAGTTTTCCGGGAGTCAGGGGAAGTGGATTTGAGAAGAGAGACAAATTGACGTGTCTTCGGTTCGGCTACGGCAAAAGAGTCAACTAAGATCACATCACCTAAAGCAATGCGAGCGCTGAGAGCTTTGCGAAAAGCCAGCTTCTTGACAGCCTTGGGAACGTTCTTCGTGTAGTCACGGGGCTTCGGGCCATGGGCCACGCCACCGCCAACCCAGACTGGACTAGAAAAGTAACCAGCGCGGGCGCGCCCAGTGCCTTTCTGGCGCCATGGTTTGCGGCCTGAGAGATTGACGTCGCCTTTGGTCTTGGTGCAAGCAGTGCCGCTCCGCCTGGCGGCCTGAATGGCGACCACGACATCGTGCACGGCTTGATTGCCTTTTGCTTCGTCGGTGATGAGTTGAATCTTCGCCTTTTCGGCGTCCGCGGCGGTAAGAACTGTGGCGCTCATTGAAAATCCTGTGTGGATGCAAAGCACATCCGTGCCGCTTCGGAAGCGGGTTGTCGGTCGGTGTGATTGCGTGTTGTCATGTATTGTTTCATCCGTGTGGGCCCATGTTTCTCGTGGGATAAATTGCCACGTAAACGTGGTGTTCTTACCCCCCGGGGCTGATCGGGAAGGGGGAAACTACAGATCGCTCTCCGGCTTACAAGATAAAAAAAAAGAAAAGTTGAAATCTAGCCGGGCTTTGTCTTTGAGGGGGGTCACAAACCACCTTCCAAGGGATTGCAATAGTGTGTTATTTCTCCAGTAAGAATGACACGTGACAAGTCAGAATCGGTCGGTACCGAGGCTCCGTTCCAGACAATGCTATCGTTCAGCCGTGCAGAGGAGGGAACACGCACGCCTGCTCCAATCGAGGTGCAACCGAGGAGTTGAGCCCCTGTGGCAATGGTTGCGCCGAGCGAGACGGGCTGGAGCCAGTTTTCCGGCAAATAGGAAAAGGTGTGGATGCCCTTTGAAAGAAGTTTGTGAATCTCAAGGTAAGCATTGGGGGTTCCGATGTCGAACCATAGCCCTTCGTCAAGAATGACGCCGCCTACCGGGGCGCCTTTGCGGACAAGGTTGGCGAGGACGGGAATGATGGAAATGACTTCGTTTTTTGGAATGTGCGAGTGGATTTCTGGCGAGAAGATGCTGATCCCGGTAAACAAAAACGAAGGGTCGGAGCTGCTCCCTATGAGTCCGCGGAGATCGGTGATCGCGCCGGTTGCTGGATCGCTCTGGATGCGCCTCTCCGCGCCTCCCGTTCTGAGCGCAAGCGTGGCGATGTTTCCAGAGCGGCCGTGCGCCTCGATGAGGCGATGGAGCGGGATGTCCGCAAGCACATCTCCATTATAAATAATAAACGTCTCGTCGCCGAGCAGATCTTGGGCGTTTTTAATGCCTCCACCAGTCTCAAGCAGGACAGGTTCGTGGAGAAACTCTACGGCGTGTCCGCGGTAGTCGGTGCGGCTCTGGGTCCCGCCAAGGAGGCTGGTGTAGGCCTCGGGCCTATGGTGGGTATTGATCACGAAGCGCTTGATGCCGGTGGCGATAAGATGGTCGAGCGCAAATGTGGCGAGGGGCTTGTTGAAGATCGGGACAAGTGGCTTTGGCAACTTGTTAGTAAGGGGGCGGAGCCGCGTGCCGAGCCCCGCTCCAAGCACAAAGGCGCAGGTTGGGGTATTCATAAGAAGGGGTGGAGTTGAGGATGGATCGGGCGGCTGCCCCGAGCGCAGTCAGTCCTCATGCGCCACAAGGTACCGCATCGGGCTCATGGTGCTCTCCACAAATCCATGTTTTCGGTAAAATCCGAGTGTGGGCTCGGGATTGTCCGTGAGAAGCGTGATGCGGAGAAACTTTTTGTTCTTGGCGAACTCCAGTGCATGGTTGAGGAGTCGGGAACCGTAACCGCAGCCGCGGTAGTCTCGGTGAATAACCAAGTCCTCGAGCAATAATACAAAACCTCCCTCAGCGGTGCTGATTGTGATCAGGAGGTTAATCATTCCGATAATCATCCGCTCGTTTCGGATGACAAAAATCCGCCCCCGCGAGGGTTGTTCGAGAATAAGCCGAAGACCGCGAAATTGTTTTTCACGGTTGGGGGTAAAATCCGCCTCCTGGGTGAACAACTCGAAGAGCAATTCTGTTAGTTCATTGAGGTCATCCAGTGTTGCGGGCTCTATGCGGAGATCGGCCATGTGATGGAACACTTATTTCACATCAAACTGAGTGAAGCAATGCGCGAGACTGCTTTTTTGCTTGCCTGTCAATGGTCGTTAGCGTCCGAAGCGCCTGTCTAGTTCCGCGTGGGACCACTGGATCATGGTTGGACGACCTTGCGGGCAGGCATAGGGCAGTTCGCAGCGTAGAAGGTCGTTCACGAGACGTTGCGCACGCTCCCGCTCATAGCGGAAACCGTTCAGTGCCGCCACGCGAGAAACAGAGCGGATGAGTGCGTCCGTGGAATTTTTTTCGGAACCCAGCATTCCAGTGGATCTGAGGATCTCGCATACCTCAAGAAGTGACGTTGCGGGGTCGTCTGTGTTGATGCAGGCAGGAAGAGCCTCGATTTTGAATGTGGTTCCTCCAAACGCCTCGACGTGGAACCCGGCGATGCGAAGCGCCTCGAGGTTTTCGGCAATCCAAACGGCATCCTTTTGTGTGAGCTCGGCAATGGCGGGGAGGAGTAATGTTTGAACAACGATACTCCCTGAGG
>CALAPX010000299.1 GCA_937888355.1 uncultured Spartobacteria bacterium | reverse complement strand
ATTTGTGTGACCAAACAACGTTAGGTAACAAAAATACACCACTATGAAGATCACCACATTGTTTGCTTCTCTCGCCGTCCTTTGGAGTCTAAGCCTTTGTGTTCATGCGATCGAGGTATCAGTGATTGGACCAGATGGAAAGCCCGTGGCTGACGCACAGGCTGCAATTATTCTGAAATCTGGAGCATACCAAAAAGGCAAAACTCAAGGATCATCGCTTACATTTGAACCCTTTGACGGTCAGGCAAGGATCTACCTCGCTGCACCGGGTTTTCAAGGCGAATCCCGATCATTTTCCCCAGTCGAGAAAGCGACGTTCACACTTAAGCCTTCGACAAATCGTAACTCCATTATAATTTATGGCCGCGGAGCACTCCCAGATAAGGGAGGGGACATAAACCCGATTTTGGATACACAAAACCGAACATACATCTACGGCCTTGGAATTGGATTGTTCGATGGGAGCAAGCCAGCAAACCAACCACTCACGTTTCGACTGAAATCACCTATTCAGGCCGAAGATAGCACAGGGAAGCGATTCAAGATTTATGTGATTGATATTTCCCAGACAGTATCACTTGTTGAATACACAAAATAAACCTAACGATGGCGTCCAGCGAACCCCTACCCGTCGTCACGCCAGATGCTGGTTCCGCTTCGCTCCACTGGCATCTGTCGCGCCGACGGTCCGGGGCCGCTGACGCCGGACGTTAGGTAAGAATAAAAAAAATGATATGACAAAACTGACTGCCATTTTCTGCTGCCTGTGGATAGCGGGAACCGCAATTGTCGCGGCAGGAGGAGAACGTTTATTCAACGCGAAGGACTACGGTGTAGTCGGCGATGACAAAACCGACAATACTGAAGCCTTCAGTGCCTGCCTCGATGCGGTGATTCAAGAGGGAGGGGGGTGCATGTTGATACCCGACGGAGTCTACCGCGGTAGAATCATCATTCCCGGAACGAAAGAGTGGATCACCGTCGAAATCGTCGGTGAGAGCGAACCGACGCCGGTCTTCGGGACAATCGGTGCGTTTCCCTTTCCGAAGAACGGGACGATTATAAAGTGCCTGTCGGAGACGGGTGCCGCGGTAATCTCCGCGGCAAACACGCCCGAGAAGCTGTGCTTTTCATTCTCTGGGGCCAACGTGAGTCTCAAAAATCTGGATGTCCGCACATATGACAATCCAGGCATCAGCGGCATCGACCTGAAACACGCGGCGCAGTGCAAGCTTGAGAACGTCTTCGTCAACACCGATCGCTACAACGTGCAGGCGTCCAAGCCCACCCACGGCACGGCGGGCATCATTACCCCAGCCTGCAACAACGCAGCCCTCACCATCCTGCGCAATGTGATCGTGACCGGGTATCATTCCGGCATCCTCGTCAACGAGCACACCGACGGTGACAACATCAATCTGGCCTCCAACGTCAACGGCCTGGAATTCGCCTTCGCCAATCACGCCTCCAGGTTCGGCCGTGTGGGCGCGCAGCGCTGCACCCGCAGCGTCACGGTGACGGGCAAGCACGGTTTCTGCATTGAGCAGCTGGATATGGAAATAGCCGGCCATGGGCAGACCGATAAAGACAACAAGTGGCAGGCAACCGATTTCAATATCTACGATCCCAAAAACCTCGGCATTGGCGACATCAACTACTGGGTCGTCGAGGGCAACGTCGGAGCGGTGGGAAAGTTCACCAGGAATGGCGGAGAACACATTCGGGCGCGGCGGATCGGATCGCCTCCGACCGACAGAAAGCATGATACACAAAATGCCCAACAAGACGGTGCTGGACAAGCGCCTTCCCGCCCCGAGTCGAAATGATTTCCGTAGCTACAACCATAAACCTCAAGTCGATGGTGCGCCCCCGGTAGGCGCTTCCAGACCTCAAACGTTCGGCCATGAGAGCATGAGAATACTATGGCTATTTCTGGCTGGCCTCACGGGTGCTGCCATTGGACTTTTTCTTGGAACAGTTGGCATCTTTTACGGCTGCGTGTTGTATGACCAGATTGCGTATCCAAACAGCGCTGGCGGAGGACTTGTTGCAGTGGGATGGATCTTTCTACTCATCACCGCTCCCGGAGGATTTATTATTGGGGCCATCTTGGGCATTGTTTGTTTGCTTTTGATCTGGCGCAGAGCAGAAAGAAGATCGAGAGAATGACAATGGCCCCTAAGACATATCCACAGAGGTAGCGCATTATCCATTAGGGTTTTGTGTTACTTAGAGCCTTTCCTAACATAGCACTACAGCCAACTCGGGATAGTGCTGGCAGTTCCGCTGTCGCGGATGGAGCGCCTTGGTTCCATACGGTTGCGCTGTTTGCAAGCTCCTTCTACGCCGAAGGGTACAGCCGCCGAGCAAAGCCGCCGAACAGGGAGTAGAAACAACGGCATTTACCACTTGGTGAAGGGTTTTTTGACCAAGCACGAATTGTAATACCGGTGGTCCTCGGAGACTTCCTCGCCAACCCAATCGGGTAACTCGACGGGTTGGTCAGGATGCTCCAACTCGACTTCCGCGACGCGAAGCCCCTCATTCTCGCCGTGGAAAATATCAACCTCCCAACGCATCCCCCCAAAATGCGCGATATGACGCGTCTTGTCGATCAGGGGGCGCATGCATAGCTCAAGAAGTTTTTCCGCATCGGGAACCGGAATCGGGTACTGAAATTCCGAGCGCGTGATTCCCTCCCTCGCCCCTTTTAC
>CALAPX010000298.1 GCA_937888355.1 uncultured Spartobacteria bacterium | reverse complement strand
GTCGGTCGGAACCTCCAGATAATTCGAGCGTTGGCCCCAGACGATGTTTTTGTAGATGCGATTCACCATCGGGTTCGAGCACTCGAAGGAACTGGCTTCGGGGGAATCGGAATAAACTGCGATGCCGGTAATGGCATCCGGCATCGGTTTCTCGCGCAGGCCGCTGACCTGCACATAGCGGAACCCGTGGAAGGTGAAGCGGGGCTCCCAGATTTCTTCGCCGCCACCTTTCAGAATGTAGGTATCCACCGCGCGGGCCGATCGCAGGTTGATCGTGTAGGCGGTGCCGTCCTCCTTGAGCATCTCGGCGAACTGCATGTCCACACGGTCGCCGGCCTCGCCTTTGACCTTGAGGCGTACCCACCCCGAAAAATTCTGCCCCAGATCGAAGACATAGGTTCCGAGCTTGGGCTCGGTGAGTTTGACAGTTGGGAGTTCCTCGAGCGGGCGCACCGGAACACCTGGATATGCTTCCAGTGCTGGGGTGATCGTCGTCCCAACGACCACGGGCGCCCACTTCTGATCATCGAAGTCAGGCAGATTCCAGCGCGGCATTTCGCGGCGTGCATCGTAGACTTCACCAGCCTGCATGTCGGACTCGAGGATCGGGCCGTAGCTGCCCTTCCAGCTTGGATCGGTGACGATTGTCTCTGAGGAACCGTCCGCATACTCAATCTGCAGCTGTGCCTTCAGACGCAGGTCGCGCCCATATTTGTTCTGCCCAACGCAGCTGATATTTCCACGGAACCAACCGTCTCCAAGAATCGCTCCTAAGGCATTCTGGCCTTGTTGGAGCATGTTGGTGACATCGTAGGTGCGGTAGTAAATCCGCTTTCGGTAATCAGTCCACCCAGGCGTGAAGACTTCGTTTCCGATCCGCTTACCGTTCAGGCTAAGCTCCGTCACGCCTTGGGCGGTGGCATACAGGACGGCCCGCTTCACCGGTAAGGAGGCTTGGAATTCCTTTCGAAAGTATGGGGCGGGCAAATATTCTTTCACAGGTCCTCCATAGGACAGATCACGTGTCGAATTTTCTTGGGCGATGCCGGAAGCCATCCAATCGTCGACCAGTACATCAAATTCCAGAACCTTCTCTTTTCCAGGGGCAGGATCCGTTCCAGCAAGGGTATTGGTGGGCGTGACCAGCAGGTGGCCGGCGTCTACGTGCTTCTGCAGTTTTTCCGTGATGTCGACTTGTTTGGTGGGGTCTCCCTTAATGCCGTATAGGGCCTTTTTGATGGCCACTTTGTGGTCTTTGCCTTCGAGGTTGGCACGTTTTGCAGGCGCAGTGTCGGGCGACTTGTCCAAACCGATCCATTGCGCTTTCCAATCCTCCGGCTTGAGCAACCCCATCGTCCATAATGCCGGTGCGCTCCAATCCGAAACCTCCCCGTCCTTGTCCCACACACGGACTTTCCAATGGCACGCGGCCAGCGATGAGAGGGGCTTTCCGGCGTATTTGAGTTGGTTGCTCTTGTCTGAGGCGATTTTTCCGCTGTCCCAAAGATCGCCCTGGTCCTTGGCGAGGATTTCCGGCGTGGAGGCCACAAGGATTTGGTAGGCGGTTTGCTTCTGCCCGCGTTCGTCATCCTCAAGAACCCAACTCAAACGCGGCTTGGGGGCATCGATGCCGAGCGGGTCTTTCAAATACTCGCAGCGAAGATTTTGAACCTCAATAGCTTGGATCGCCGTTAGTGGTATCAGCAACGAAGCCGTGAGAGTGAGTAGGAGTGTTTTATTCATGATTTTGAACCTGAAGAATCGGAGGGGGTTTTGATCGGTTTGAGGAAATCGAAGAGGTAGTAGAGCGCGCCGGCGTGGCAGCTATACCACCATT
Organism: uncultured Spartobacteria bacterium; assembly: GCA_937888355.1. GTDB lineage: Bacteria > Verrucomicrobiota > Verrucomicrobiia > Chthoniobacterales > Terrimicrobiaceae > UBA967. The sequence goes on along the minus strand of CALAPX010000298.1, from coordinate 6,139 downwards.
GGTTGTAATCGAAGCCGACGACGATGCGGTCGTCGGGTTGCATGTAGTAGGTGATGTAGTTCGCGGTCTGGATGGCCCGCTGGCGCATCTTTTCGTCGCCGGTGACGTTGGCCAACTCGAGGAGCATCGAGGCCCAGTTGAGGCTGTGAATGCCCATGACAACATTGCATTGGAGCTGTTCGCGGATGCCCTCCGCAGGTTCGAAGCCCTTGATCTTATCGAGGAAGATTTTTTCGATCCAAGCGTTCAGGTCTTTCGCCATTTCGAGGTAGCCATTATCGGTGGTGCGGTTGGCCAACAGGTAGCGGATGGTGTCGAGACAGTCGTAGTTGGTCCGGCCCTGCGGGCTGGGCGGGATGTCCTCGTAGAAGCCGCGGAATTCCTTGGTTTTGATGGGTCCGTTCACCAGCCAGTTCCAAGTTTTGTCGCGATAAGGCCGGTAGTGATCGTTTCCATTCAGTTTGTCCAACTTCTCGAACAACATCACGGCATAGATCACACTGCTGGTGTATTCCTCGATCACTCGTTCGTTCTTCGGATCCACGCGGAATGGCCAGGTGCCGTTCGGTCGCTGCCGTTTGGCGAGTGTCCGGGCGATCGCCTCGGCCGCCTGAAGGAATCGTTTCTCGCCGGTCGCCTCATGGAGCTGCAGGTAGGCCAAGGCTAAAATGGCCGCCTTGTCGGGCATCAGGCCGGTCTTGTCGCGGAAGCCGCCGGGTTTTTTCGCCTCAAAAGTGCTGTAGGGCAGGTGAGCGTAGGGCCAGTTGCCGGGTGTGCTGTGGGCGATGTTCCAGTCCGCCAGCTTGACCGCTTCCTCAAGGGCCCGCTTTTCACCGGAGGTTTTCCAGTGCCGGATGAATGTTTTGATCAGCAGGGCATGGTGGAAGGCGGGATAGGAAACAAAACGGTCGATCGAACGTGTGAACGGCGCACCATTCTGCTGGAGGTTCGAGTAATAAACCCACGGCATCTGCGTGACGCCCTGCTCATCGACCAAACTCTCGGGCGGACCCTTGAACCACTTCGCATGGTCGTCGAGCAGAAACCGCATCCCGCGCCGGACTGTCTCGGCGTGGGACTGGAGCGGGAGAAGTTGCCCCGCCGCATCGCGCTGACGCTCGGCGATGACCATGGTGGATTTACAATCGATGTCGCCGCCTGTAGCGACGAGTGAGGTCGCAAGAACAGATGTGGCAATCGCCACTCCTGCGCTTCGTGCCAATTGAAGAATTCCGTGTAATGGATCGGGGGTGTTCATTTGTTGAAAGCGGCTTTGAACGCCCAATGGCCCGGCTGGACAGTGAAAGTGAGGTAGTGCTCGTTGTTTTCTTTGAAAGTGATTCCATCTGGTTGGGAGGCTGGCTTCCCGTTTTCCCAGACGATTTGGTCATTCACGATCACCTGAGTTGGGGGCGTTCCAGCGCGTTTCGGGATTCCCACGAGGGCGGTGGTGTCTTTTGGCGAGACAAGATCAAGTGCGAATTCTGATGCCTCATTGCGGAGCTTCACTTCGATATTTCCCTTCACAGAAGGCACGATGGTATTGATCCGTTTGAGCGGCCCCATTTGCGGGAGGACATGGTAGGTCCCGTAGCCGGGGGTGACCGGAGCCACGCCGGCACCGTATTGCGACAGCAGGGTCAACGCACCGCCGCACCAGGCATGATTGATCGTGCCACCGCCGCTGCCCCCGATTCTCCAATCCTCCCAGAGTGTGGAGTAATGGTGGTCGGTCATCTCCTTGAAGCGTTTCTTGGTGCGGGCGATCGCGTCGTCCTCATAGCGCATCTGGTAGAGCGCTTCGCCGACATATTTTTCCATGTAGGGACTGCTATGTTCCTGAGTGGCGAAGACCTTGCGGATCGCCTCGTATTTGTCGGGACCGGCAAGGCCTGACACCACGGCCAGCGCATGCCCACGGTCATCTGTCTGACCGCCGTATCCCGGCGAGCGGTATTCAGAGCCGGTCCAGAAGGTCTTATTGAAATTCTCCTCAATACTCTTCATGCGGCCTTCGATTTCGGGCAGGTCGGCCGTTTCGCCGAGGGCCTCAGCCATGAGCTTCTGGCCTCTGAGCGCGAGATAGAACCAAGTGTTGAAGAGGATCGGCATGTCCTTGTTCTGCCCCCAATCGCCCCACGTCCACCCCCCTTTTCTCGGGATGACCAGTCCATCCTCACCGATTTTCCAGAGCGACAAATAGCGCTTCACGGCGGGATAGACCGAACGAATCGTCTCGAGGTCTCCCGTGTATTGATAGTATGTCCAGAACCCGAAGTAGCCCACAGAGTTGAGCATCTGCATGGGGAGTTCGTTTTTCCAATTTCCGGACGGGATCGGGGAATAGATGGTGTTGTCGGGCCGCTGCCAGTTTGCGAGCTCGAGGATGCCTTTTTTGGCAAGGCCGCTGGCGCGTGGATCCAGGGCGTAGAATGCCTCGCCCATTTCGTTGACCATATCGCCCCACCACTGGGCGCGCTCGCGGTCGGGGCAATCGTAGTACGTGTCGCGCATCGTGATGTAGAGCGTGCGAAGGGCTTTTTCGCGGTAGCGGTTCAAGAATTCGTCATCGCACTCGAAGGTGCCGGTGAACTCCGTGTCGTAGCCGGTCTCGCGGTATTTCAACGCGAGGATCTTGATCCCGGCGGGGATCGTGTAGTGGAACTCGTGTCCGTTCATCCACCCGAGGCTCTCGTATTCCTGGACGCCTTCGCGCGTAACATACTCAGCACGGATATTTGGAGCCTTCCCGCCATTATAGTTATCCATCCGCAAGTCGATCAATTGGCCTGCGGGTGATTCGATCTTCAGGTAGGGCGTGATCTGGGCGTTGTAGGGGAGCTTGGCCTTGATCGGCTTGCCGTCGGAGACCTTCGGCAACTCGGCGGCATTCACATAATCTTTCAGACCAAAATCCTTCCAGAGTGGAATCGGGCGCTCAACGAGTTGGTTCCACGGAGCGCAGGGTGGCTTGCCTAAGGCCGCCGCTGCAGGCCACGAGGCGTCATCGAACGTGGCACTTTGCCAATCGGCCATGTCCTTGCGGGCATCGAACCGGATGTTCGATTCGGGCAATCGAAAGTTCGGATGCGGCTCGCCGGTGTTTTCAAAGGCTGGGTGGATGCGCGCTTTCCAATCCGTGCCGCTGAGGAGCGGTTGCCCATCGATTTCAGCATCGAAAACAAGGCCCGCCTTGCCGCTGCTCTTGTGGCTGAAACCGTGTTTTCCGAAATACCACACCAGCACCGCAATCGTGTTTTCTCCCTGACGGAGGTGTTTCGTAAGATCGACACGGTCGAAGTAGGTGTCGTTCGGGGTCGGGCCGCGTTTGAGTTGTCCCTCGAAGACGACGGGTTCGCCGTTGATCCAGAGCCAATATTTCGAATCTACCGCAATGCGTGCCAAGGCTTGGGTCGGAGCCTCCTTGAGTTGGATGGTTTTGCGAAAGCAGATCCACTGGTTCACGGATCCGGCATGTGGCTTATTTTGGTTCGTGGTCGCCTGACCTGTAAGCAAATCAAGCGTGGTGTTCTCTTTCAGCGATTGCCGGACGGTGCGGCCATTGATCGTGTAATCCAATTCGAGGGTCTTCTCTGTTCCTTGAGCGGGGTCGCGTCCGGCAGTCGCGTTGTCGGCACGCAGGGTGAAGTTTCCACCCGCCACGTTTTGCCGGATGCTTGCCGTCAGATCGACTTGCTTGGTCGGGTCGCCACTCACCCCATAAAGAGCCTTGGTCACGGCGATCTCCGGAGGCTCAAGGTCTGACGACGATGTTGAAACACCGATCCATGATGCCTGCCAAGGAGTGGCGTTGGCTGGCGGGATTAAGAATAGAGCCGTTGCCAGTAACAGTGTTCCAAGAAGGGGACGGATGTTGCTTTTTTCAGGAGATAACATGGGTTTGGCCAATGGTTCGGACGTGGGCATAGGTCAATTGATGTTCAGTGCGGCGGCTGACACGAATTCAGGGGTGCGGGATAGTTAGCGAAGACGCATTGCTGGCATAAATCGACTTTTCACAACCAAGATATAAGGCCGTCAGGGGGCTGTCTTGAATGTAGCCCTCATTTTTGTGTGAAATCTCGGCATCATCTTTCGATGCCGTCCTGGGTGTAGCGGGTGTTCAATTCCTCCCAGCGGCGGACCATGGACTTGGTCCGCTCGGGGTCCTTAACGGTAAGGTTCTGAAGTTCGGAGCGGTCGGTGGCGAGGTTGTAGAGTTTCCATGCGTCGTTGTCCTCTTGCGCTGAGACGAGTTTGTAATCTCCTTGTCTCAAAGCGCGGTTCCCTTGGTGATGAAAATACAATTCATCGTGGGTCGGGGCGCCGGGCTTCTGAAAGGTGGAAGCAAGGCTCACGCCGGGACGAGACGGAGCGCCAGGGCGAGGCTTCTCGGTGATTCCCGCCAATTCGAGGAATGTGGGAGCAAGGTCGATGACGTGCGCAATCTCATGGCGCAGTTCATTGTTGGCTTTGATTCCTGCGGGCCAGTGAACGATGAATGGCGTCGAGATACCTCCCTCATGCGTCCAAATCTTGTGGCGGCGGAACGGGGCGTTCGACGCCGAAGCCCAACCAGGCCCAAGGCACAGATAACTTTCCGCCGACCCTGGAGGGGCTTCTTGGTTGTGTCCATCGCCGCGCACGAGAATGGAGGCATCCGCTCCATTGTCGGAGAGGAAGAGGACGATCGTATTATCCCAAGCACCCATCGCGCGGATTTGATCGAGAATGCGTCCGATCTCGCGGTCCATGCATTCGACCATCGCAGCATGCACGGCCATTTTTGATGCTTGGAATCGTTGCTGGAGCGGGGTGAGGGTTTTCCAAGGCTTAATCGAATCGATCTCCCCGCCGCCGAGAATTTCCAGCCAATCGGGTTTGAAATACCTCGGAACGAATCCAGTTTCCAATGGCGGCAGGGCGCAGTTGACGATGCCCAGTTTGCGGAGGTTTTCAGCTCGCTGGGCACGTACGGCATCCCACCCTTCAAGGTAGCGATCTTTGTAACGAGCGATATCCTCCGCCCGAGCGTGCAGTGGGAAATGAGGGGCGGTAAATGCGATGTAGGTGAAGAACGGGCGGTTTGGAGTCGCTGCGCTGTGTTCTTTCAAACACTCGATGGCATGGTCGGCGATAGCGGTGGTGGCATAGTAGCCGCTGTCTTTTTCAACGGGCGGCAGCTTTTTGTCGTCTTTGAATGTCAGTGTTGGGTTAAAAAACCTGTTGTGATCCCCAAGGTGGTAGGAGTGATCAAAACCACCATCGGCTACCGGTTGGGTGATATTCATGATATGCCACTTGCCGGAGTGGTAGGACTTGTAGCCCGCCGGCTTGAGAAGATCGGGCAGGGGGCGAACCCACTTCGGCCTTTGGCCTTTTGGTGGGTCCATGTTGGTTTGTTGTGGGTAATACCCGGTGATGATCGCCGAGCGCGTGGGCCAACATCTGGCCGTGTTGTAGAATTGCGAGAACCTCATGCCGTTTTCCGCGAGTTTGTCGAGGTTGGGGGTTGAGATTTCCGAGCCATAACACCCGAGATCGGAATACCCCAAGTCGTCCGCAAGAATGACAACGATGTTCGGGGGAGTGGGATTTGCTGCCCGCGAGGGAAGGGAAAATCCCAGCAGAGTGACAGCAAGCAGGGTTTTGGAGAGGCTGGTGTTAATAAGCGAAGGGAACATGTCCTCAAATTACTCCTCCGAATGCTTTTTTTGAAATACCAAGAGTGATTTAAAATATATCAAAAATGACACTTTTGACTTCTAGCGTCGGGTGGCTTTTTGAAGGGCTTGTTAAGGTTTTCCAAGGAGGCGCACCGGCCCATAAAGGCCCGAATCCGGCTTTCCCCGATAATAGTTTGGCTCGGTTTGGTAGTGGTTCGAGAGGGTATTGTAGACAGTCACGCTGATCTTGTTTTCTCCCGCTTGGAGGAGACCGGAGACATCGAACTTCCAAGGTGGAGCGACGCGGATGCCGGCGTCCATCCCGTTGATATTCACTTCCGCCGTGGCAACGACTTTTCCTAGGTCGAGGTCCGTAATGCGGGCGGCTTCTTCGGGGGTTAGCGTGAACGATTTCGAGTAGGTTACGCCTCCCGAGTAGTTATTCAGGATCCCGAACGCAGACCAATCGCCAA
>CALAPX010000297.1 GCA_937888355.1 uncultured Spartobacteria bacterium | reverse complement strand
TGGATGGCTCGGGAGTGGATGGCTCGGGAGTGGATGGCTCGGGAGTGGATGGCTCAGGAGTGGATGGCTCTTTTTCAGGCTGCCCGCCTTTAGAATCGATCGAGTTGTCTGGCATGGTGGGCTAGCGGGATTGGCGCTTGAAGATGTTTAATTCTCTTAGCCTGCGGTGGAGCGTGCGTCGGCTAATGCCTAATAAAGTGGCGGCCTTGCTTCTGTTGCCGCGAGCGTCTTCCAAGGCTCGAAGAATAAGGGAGGTTTCAGAGTCTCTCAAATTCAAGGCATGGTCTTGTTGCTGATGAGGGATCTGGAGATGAGAAATTGGGGTGCTGGAAAATTGGCCGTTTTTAACGGATGCCGGCAAGTCCCCCAGGGTGATATCCGTGCCCGTGGCCATTACTACGCCGTGTTCTATCGCGGTGCGGAGTTCCCTTACATTTCCAGGCCAATCATATTCTTGTAGTCGGTGGGTGGCCTCCGGGGAAAGTGGGCGAATGGGTTTCCCGTTTTCTAGTGCAGCATCTTTAAGGAAGGCTCCGATCAAGAGTGGGATGTCTACTTTCCGTTCACGCAGGGGAGGCATGGTCAAGGGGACCACGTGCAAACGGAAGAATAAGTCTTCGCGAAATTTTCCCTCGGAGACAAGTGTTGCAAGGTCCTTATTTGTTGCAGCAACAAGCCGGGCATCTGCCGTGATCGTTTGCGACCCGCCCACGCGCTCGAATGTCCTTTCACCTAGAACACGGAGAATTTTGACTTGAGTGGCATGATCTATCTCACCGATTTCATCGAGGAAAAGAGTTCCCCCATTGGCTTGTTCGAACCTTCCGATGCGGCGTTCAAAGGCGCCTGTGAAGGCCCCTTTTTCGTGCCCGAAGAGTTCGCTGGCCAATAGTTCCGGCGTTAATGCAGCGCAATGCACAGCAACAAATTTTTCCTTCGGTCGCGGACTGAGGTGGTGGATGGCGTGGGCCGCGAGTTCCTTGCCGGTACCGCTTTCACCTTGGATCAAGACGGTAGCTCGGGAGGGAGCAACTTGTTTAATTGTCTCAAACACCTCAACCATCGCAGAAGAACGGCCGATCATCCCATCGACGGTATTTTGTTTTCTGACTTTCGATCGCAGTTCTTTGTTCTCACGCGAGGTGTTGCGTTCTCTCAGTGCACGTTTGATCAACATCTCCAATCGATCGATATTCACCGGCTTGGTGACAAAATCGTAGGCTCCGCGCTTCATGGCCTCCACAGCGGTATCCACCGAACCATACGCAGTCATCATGATGCAGATCGGGGGATTAGGCAATTTGGAGACCGCTTCGATCAGGGACATGCCATCTGCACCCCCAAGCCGCAGGTCGGTTAAAATGACGTCCGCCGGAATTGCCTCCTGAGTGGCGAGCGCGCTGTCGACATCGGCAGCAACATAGACCTCAAAAACATCCTCAAGGGCATTGCGGAGCCCGTCGCGGGTGTTTTTTTCATCGTCAACAATCAGAAGGACAGCAGACATTCTTTCGATCATTAAACTCAAAACGTTGCACGGCATCAACACTGCATCTCAAACATGATGCTCTTGGCATGGAGACCACCCGGTGTTCAAGTTGTGTGTTGACGTTGTCCCGAAGGTATCGATACCTTTTGCGGCTCTCATTGCTGCCATCCATGGTTCCAAAAATGGTCCAGATTGGCGGAACGAGATCCCGAATCCCTTAAAAATCTTACAATATCTATGGAAACAGCCACCCGATTGAAACAACTCACCCCATCCCTGACCTTGGCAGTCGACAGCAAGGCAAAAGCCATGAAAGCCGAGGGGATCGAGGTCTTTGGGTTCGGTGCCGGCGAGCCCGACTTCCCGACTCCCGAGCACATCGTAGAGGCAGCAGTGAAG
>CALAPX010000296.1 GCA_937888355.1 uncultured Spartobacteria bacterium | reverse complement strand
GTTCCAAGATGCCACCGAGTTTTTCTTGTCTATCTGGATAAAGGGCGGCGGCGGCAATGTACTTGGCACTTTGCTTGTAAATGGCTCGGTGATCCTCCTGCTCAAGCAACCTGTCCAACTCGTTAAGCGCCTGTTGTTGGACGTCGGTTTGCTTGAAAATATGCTGGCCGATCTCTGCCAGCGATGGGTTGCGGGGCCAGATCTCTGTGGCTGCCCTCAATTCAGCCTCCATCGCGGCGCGATCCCCCGAGAGTGCGGCATTCTTTGCTTTGGCCAAATGCATGGCGCTGATCGTTTTTGCCGTTTCGATTTTCGCCATCGGTTTGCTCACATCAAAATCAGAAGCCATGCCTTCCATTTCATTTACAACTTTCTCGGCACGAGTGAGGTCATTGACTTCCAGTGCGGCCAGAAGTTCATTTTTCGATTGGGCATACTTGATTGCTTGCCGCTTGTCCTCCCTGGAAAGAAGACGCACGCTGGGCATGTATTCGCCTAGAGCAAATATCTCCGCAAGGCGTTCTGTAGCACTATTAAGTTCGCCTTGCGCGAGGAGAAATTTGTAGGCATCGATCCCCTCGTTGACATCACGGATCGCCTCACTGGCCAAGCCATCGATTTGACTGAGCGAACTAACGAGCTTGCTGAGCGTCTGTGCGGCAACCGCCACGCCTCCGGTAAGGCTCTCCAGACTAAAGTTCTGCATCCCCAACTTCGCCCCGCTGGCGGAAAACGAAGAACCGGTTCTGGCGGGTGCCGAATCTTTGTAAACATTGACCGTTGTTCCCCCGCCACGGTCATTGTTTCCCCCTCCAGCTCCTGATCCGGCCCCAACCCCCGGCTCCAAAGTTCCGGCCGACCCGGCAACTTTGGGGTTGAACTCGGCTGAAAATTTCGCCTGCCCAGCATCCCTATTGACAGGCATGGAATTCACCATCTTCTTGTAAACATCGATTGAGTTGTCCCCGTCCTTGTAGATCGCGCGGTAAAACCGGTTGGCGATTAATACATGCTCGAAGCGCCGCGTGGCGAAATACTGCATAATCAGCGCCTGAAGGTGCCCCCGGGTGTTCAGCTCGGTCAGCGCGATGCGGGCCTTGTTGTTTTCGATCGTCTGGCCTATCTCGCTCAAGACCCGCTGGGTCTCGCCCATTTTCATGTCGCGCTGGAACTTGACGTTTTCCTGTTGCGCGGCAACAGCCACATCGCTTGCCTTCGAGGAAGGCCGATCAAGCAACGAGGTTTGGGCGGCGATCCGGTTGTTCCACTCGGCTTGCTTGCGTTGCTTCTCCAGAATCTTGTTCTCGTTTTTTAGCTTATCGATCGACTTTAGGCTTATTCGTGTGGCGTGGATTGCATCTGACATCCCACGACACAGGTTGGCATCGTCACGGTATTCCGAAGCTTTAGGCAACAGGGCAAAAGCTTGTTCTATCTGTTTTGGAGAGGAATTCCCGGGAGCGAGCAGTTCGAGAATGCGATTGATGGTTTCCCGGTAAGCCACATCTGCCTCACCAGTGGCAGCGGGGGCGTTGAGGTATTTCTCAAAACGCGCACGCAGGATCCTGTTGTCGTAAATATTCCACATTTTGCCGTCGAATGAAGCCACCTCGCTTCCAGGGTCAAAGGCTGGGATATCCCGCCCAATAAAGCCTTCATTCATCTGGGGTGGACGAGCTCCACCAGTGGCGGCCTTTGAGTCACCCAAGCCGCTGCCCTGTTGTTGAGCATGGGCGATGGGCGACAGAAGAAGGCAGGCGAGAAGAAGTCGGGGGTTCATGGTTAGGGTTTGGTCAGTTCACGAGCAAAAACGATCCCACTCTCGCGGACTTCCACCAGAAAATGGAAACGCTGCCCTTTTTGAATGTTTATTTGGGCCAGTTCGGCGGGAATGACAATGGGGATCGGTGATTTTGACTCGTTTGGATCGATGGAGATGAGGCGACCAGATTCAGGGGCCCATGCGATTAAATTAAGGACAGTGCCGGTCAGCCGGTATGTATTGCCGCGAAGAGAACTTGAGGCTGTTAAATATTCATCAACAGGAAATTCAGGGGCCGTCCGGTAAGGGGCTCCCGCGCCACCCAGAAAATATGCTCCAACAGCAATGATCATGAGAAAAGCAATGAGGGCACCGAGCATCAGTCCGGTTTTGGGAGTACTACGAGCGCGACGTGGCATAAGGTGAATTTATCGATTCCATGAGGGCTTCATGCAACCCAACATTGCTAACACAACCCCCACAAGCACATGGAGGCATAAAGCCCAAAGGCATAGGGATGAGGGTGCGAGATCTGTTGGAAGAACCATCTCTAAAACATCATAATAACGCGTCTCACGCAGGCTTTGCAATGAACCACTCCAGCTCCAATATGCGGCGATAAATGGGCGAAGCGCCGCATCCAGACCCGCAGGCAAGGCAAGCACCGCCCCTGAAAGAGGCAATTGGAACCCCACGAGATACACAGAGGCAAGACTAGCCTGGTCAGCTGAAGCCGAAAGGGCTGAGATACCCAGGCAAACCGCCGTCAGGGCCGCATTGACCATCAGGTAAAACATAAATTGCTGGCCGACATCACCCGGGAATCCGGTAATGGCACGGACAAACCAAGTCATCCAAGCTGACTGAAGCATCACCAGAACGGCTAGATAGATCACCTTGGAGCCGACATATGCAGCGGGGTTCAGTCCAGCGAATCGGTCTTTTTCAAAGATTTGTCTCTCCCCGGAAATTTCGCGCGCGCTGTTGTTTGCTCCCATCAATCCAAGGAGAATCACCTGAAGCAATACCAAGCCGGAGACCATACTGCCTGCGCGGCTGGCACCTTCTGTAAACATTCGTGCTTCGACCAATTGTCGGACCACATCTCCATTCAGATCCGGATCAAGACTTGGCACTGCGGGAAGGCCATTGGCAGCAAAGATGGCTACAACAAGTGGAAATCCAAGGATCAGGCCGATCTGCATGGCAATGCCGCTACGATTACGAAAAAATATTTTCCATTTGACCCCCAACAGCACAAGCAACTGCTCAAATGCCTTGGGTGGAACAACCTCCTTTGCATCTTCTTTTAGTTTCTTTCCTTGGCTTGCAGGATCTTCCGTATCCTCCCCGTCCCCTCCTCCGGAGCACTTGTCGAAATATGAACGGTGCTTCACCCAGGATCCATGCCACTCCTCCCCTGTGCGGCTCGGCAAATGCACAAAAATCTCCTCCGGAGTTTCCGCACGGAAATAGTGGGCTACGGCATCCGCTGGTCCACAGTACGCCAAGCGGCCTTCGCTCAATACGGCAACGCTGTCAAAGGCCCCTAAATCACTCAATCCATGAGTGACCACAAGTACAACTCGGTTTCCCTCATGAGCGATCCGGCGCAGGAGAGCCAGGATTTCCTTCTCCGATTGGGGATCCAGCCCACTGGTCACTTCATCACAAAGCAATAGTGAGGGTTCACTGCATAATTCCATCGCAAGACCGAGGCGGCGGCGTTGACCGCCAGACAGGTTCTTAGCCACTGTGCCTGCGGCTGAAGCAAGTCCAGTCAGATCAAGCAACTCATCTGTCCGCACAATGAGTTTCTCTTTTTCAATTCCGCCCACACGAAGCCGTAAGGCCAACTGCACATTCTCCGATGCAGTCAGGTTTTCATTGCTGATGGTAAATTGCGGCACATAGCCGATCTGCGAAGGAGGGAGGTC
>CALAPX010000295.1 GCA_937888355.1 uncultured Spartobacteria bacterium | reverse complement strand
ACCATCCCCGGCAACCTCGGCGGTGGACTGCGAATGAATGCCGGCGCCATGGGAATTCAAACCTTCGACCAAGTAGTGCGGGTCAGGTATTGCGACACCGATGGAAACATCGTCGTCAAAACACCCGTTGAAATGGACATTCACTATCGCGACGTTCCTTTACTGCGCCACAACTTCGCCCTGTCCGCCGTCATCAAGGGAATACCGACAAGTTCCAAGATAATTGATCAGGGAATTGCTGCATCAGCATCAAAACGGAAGGAAAGCCAGCCTGTTGCCGCAAGCGCTGGTTGCATTTTCAAGAACCCACAAGTGATACCTGCGGGGAAATTAATTGAGGAACTGGGCTTGAAAAACTTCGGCATCGGCGGCGCAAGGGTCTCGGATATCCACGGTAATTTTATTGTGAACGATGGATCCGCCTTGGCCAAAGACGTCCTGACATTGATCTCAAAAATTCAATCCATCGCACTAGAGAAGCGAAATATCGCACTGGAAACCGAAGTCCAGATCGTGGGAGTCGACTCATGAACCAACATTACCAAGGAATTCTCAAAGGCAGAAAGGTCGCCCTCCTCTCAGGGGGACCAGGCAGTGAGCGGGATGTTTCATTGCGCTCGGGTGCTGCCGTCGCCAAGGCCCTCGGCACCGTCGGAGCCCACGTTGTGGAAATTGATGTCCACGGCCCTGATTTTACTCTCCCTGAGAACACAGATCTGGCGTTCAACCTGATTCATGGAACTTTCGGCGAGGATGGCCAACTTCAAGAGATCCTGGACCACAGCGGCATTCCCTACACCGGCGAAAACGCAGAAAAAAGCCGTATTGCCTTTGACAAGATTCTCACCAAGGAGGCATTTGATCGCGCCGGAGTGCCAACGTCGAAATGGGAAAAGATTCTTGTGGGTCAACCTCCCACAATGCAACCGCCCTATGTCGTGAAAGCGCCTCGCCAAGGCTCAAGCGTAGGCGTTCACATCCTCCACGATGCGTCAGGATTAACTGCTGCGCTTGATGATTGCTTCCGCTTTGGCGACATGGTGTTGGTTGAGGAATTTTTTAAAGGACGCGAATTGACTGTCGGAATTCTTGGTAAGACCGCCTTGCCAGTTGTGGAAATTATCCCCAAGGACGGCTTCTATGATTATGCAAATAAATACACGAGTGGTGCCTCACAGTATTTTGTTCCTGCGCCACTGGAAGCTGCCCTCGCTGCACGCATACAACAAACCGCCCTTGAGGCCTCTCACGCTCTGGGGCTCGAGGTTTATTGCCGTGTGGATATACTTCTTGGGGATGATGCCAGCATGAGCGTGCTGGAAATCAACACTATTCCCGGAATGACCGAACTAAGCCTCCTTCCAAAAGCTGCCTCGGCAGTTGGTTTGCAATTCGGCCCGCTTTGCGAGGAAATCGCTGGACTCTCTTGGGCCAAAGGAGGCACGGCATGATCCACTGGAAGAACAGGACACATCGAGGGCGATCAATTTTGAATGTAAAAATGCGCGCCACCACGGCCCGAAAAAAACGCCAACGCGTGCTCACGCTTTGGAGTGCCTGGCTGCTGGGGCTTTCCATCTTTGGCGGAATGACATGGTTTGGCGTGGCCAAGACCCTAGACAGGTTTTTCTATTCAAATCCCGCGTACAACCTCTCAGAATTAACATTGGAACTGGACGGCATCATGACAGGCGAAGACTTGGTTGAGATCACAGGCATCCAACCCGGCGACAATGTTTTTAATATAGATCTGGCTGCGGCTGGAGAGAAGCTCCGTGTCATTCCGATTGTCCAAGATGCGTGCATCGAACGATTTCTTCCCGACCGAGTAAAAATCACACTCGTTTCCCGCCGAGCTGTGGCCTGGGTTGCTCGAAGTCATTCTACAGAAACCCCATACGATCCATCCGCCATGCTTCTGAGCGATGACTCCGGATTTTTGATGAAACCGCTGATTGTTCGACAGGAACACCACCAACTGCCGGTTATTCATGGCCTAGAGGAATCCCAAATTGAATCGGGGCGCCATGTCGAAAATGTGGACTTCAGCGCGGCACTCCTCTTGCTACGACACATTCGACTGCAGAGCCTCCCTCTTCTTTCCATCAACTGGATCGATATCTCCAAGGGCTACTGCCTTGATGCACGGACGACGAATGGCAGCATCGTTAAGTTTTCCCCC
>CALAPX010000294.1 GCA_937888355.1 uncultured Spartobacteria bacterium | reverse complement strand
CAGGAACAAGGAGCAAGGCATTCTTTGAAAATGTCTCGTCCCATGCTGTGATCTCAATTGATCCCGTGAAATCCTCTAGGATTATGATGCCAAAAGGCTTGCCGTCCTTGCGTGAGAATTTCTTTTCCACACTCGAAATGAGTCCAGCAAGTTTGAATGAGCCCTGCTCGGAAGATTTGAGGGCTTCCGCGATCGATAGGTACTTTCCTGAATCAAAGTGCCCCGCATAAGAATCCAACGGATGACCGGTTACGTAATAGCCGAGAAGTTCTTTCTCATTGCGGAGGGTTTCCAATTCAGACCATGGAGCAATGGTGGACGCATTGGATGGATTGATCGCTGGTTCCATGGAGTCCTCTCCAAACAATGAGCCTTGACCGCTTGCCCGATCGCGTTGCTGGGCGGCAGCGGCCAATATGGCCGGTTCGATGCATGAAAAGAGGGCGGCACGGTTCGAAGAAAATTCATCGAAGGCACCACATTTTACGAGGCTCTCGAGGATCTTTCGATTCACGGTGCGCGAGTCCAGGCGGGAGCAGAAATCTTCCAGTGAGGAATAGGATCCACATTGTTCGCGTTCATTCACGGCGGACTCCATTGCTCCGGCACCCACGTTTTTAATTGAGGCCAATCCGAATCGGATTCCTGGGCCCTCAGGATCAGGTGAGAACTTCAGCGAACTGGCATTGATATCCGGAGGGAGAATGGGGATATCCATGCGGCGACATTCTCCAATGACTTCAGCAAGGCGGTCGGTCGTGCTGGCATCGTAGGTGAGCATCGCTGACATGAATTCCTGAGGATAGTGCGCTTTTAGGTAAGCCGTCTGGTAGGAAATCCACCCATAGGCGGCACTGTGGGATTTATTGAACCCGTATTCAGCAAATTTCGCGATAAACCCAAATATGGCGTCTGCGACCTTGGGGGGGATCTTGTGTTTCTCCCCGCATCCGGCAACGAAGCGCTCGCGCTCGAGTTCCATTTTTTTCGCGTCTTTCTTTCCCATGGCGCGACGAAGGAGATCCGCGTCACCTAAGGAATACCCGGCAAGAACGCTAGCCGCCATTTGCACCTGTTCTTGATAAACGATGATGCCGTGTGTTTCGGAACAAACTTTTTCAAGGAGCGGGTGAAGATATTCGACTTTTTTGATCCCTTTTTTTCGCTCGATATATTCATCGATAAATTGCATCGGGCCGGGTCGGTAAAGGGCGCCGATGGCAATGATGTCTTCGATCGATCCGACATCGAAGCGTTTGCAGCAATTCGTAATGCCGCCGCTTTCCATTTGAAAGACCCCCAGAGTTTCCCCGTGGTTGTAGATGTCAAATGCCGCCCTGTCGTCCGTGGGAATGGCTGAGATATCAAATTCAGGATTCTCGCGATGGATGAGTCGCGCCGCTTCCTGCATGATTGTGAGAGTGCGGAGTCCGAGAAAGTCCATCTTCAGCATGCCGAGATCGGTGAGGGGGCCCATGGCATATTGTGTTACCACCTCGCTTTCTTTTCCTCGGCAGAGGGGAATAAATTCATCCAGTGGACGGTCTCCGATCACGACCCCTGCGGCGTGGATGCCCATGTTGCGGCTGAGACCCTCCAAGACTGTTGCCTGCTCCCAGAGTTGCCTGACAGCGTCTTCATGTTCGATCGCTTCAGCCAGTTCTGCGTTTTTCTTACGGGCAGCGGTTAGCGTTATATTGAGTTCGTTCGGGACCATCTTGGCCACACGGTCACCATCCGTGTAGCTCCAGCCCATGACGCGTGCCACGTCACGGACAACGCTTTTTGCACCAAGTGTCCCAAAAGTAATGATCTGTGAGACTGCGCGCTCGCCGTATTTTTGTCGCACATAGTCGATGACTTCTCCGCGCCGCTCCATGCAAAAATCCACGTCGATATCCGGCGGGCTCACTCTCTCAGGGTTGAGGAACCGCTCGAAGATCAGACCATAGCGAAGTGGGTCGATATCAGTGATCCCAAGCACATAGGCGATCAGCGAGCCTGCCGCTGATCCACGCCCTGGGCCGACAGGGATACCCTTGTCTTTAGCGTGCTTGATGAAATCCCAGACGATAAGGAAATAGCTGACAAAGCCGGTTTTTTCGATCACCGACAATTCGTAATCGAGCCTCGTGGAGAGCTCGTTGTCTGAGCCTGCGCGTTCTCCAAAACGCTGGCGAAGGCCTTCGTAGCACAAATCGTGGAGGTATTGGCTGCGGGAGCGAGAATCCGGAGGATCAAAATTCGGGTATTTCGGTATGCCGAATTCCATTTTAAAACCACACCGCTCTGCGATCCGTAAGGTGTTATCGCAAGCCTCGGGAAGTTCAGCAAAGAGAGAGCGCATTTCTTCCGGAGATTTAAACCAAAGTTCAGGGCTGTAGCGGAGGCGCTTCTCATCCACCACCATGGCGCCGGTGCCAATACAAACCAGAACATCGTGCGCCTCGTGGTGGGACTTTTCCAGGAAATGGACATCGTTTGCCGCAACAGGATCGATCCCTAGTTTTTTAGAAATTGCCAGCAGGCTAGGGTTGATGCGCAACTGGGTGTCGAGCCCGTGATTGTGCATCTCGATGAAATAATTCTCGTTACCGAAGATGTCGCGGTGTGCTGAAGCGGCTTCAAGCGCTCCAGCCTGATCGCCCCCTGCAAGGAGTTGTGATACCTCTCCTTTGAGGCATCCACTCAATGCAATTAGCCCCTCTGCATGGGTTGACAGAAGATCCCTGTCGACCCTTGGTTTATAGTAAAATCCTTCTAGGTGGGCGGCAGTGACAAGCTTCACGAGGTTTCGATAGCCCTCTTCGCTTGAGGCAAGCAGGGTGAGGTGGAACGAGGATGATTTGCTGTTCGATCCACCGCGGTCCTTCATTGACTTCGGCGCGACATAGACCTCACACCCGATGATTGGTTTCACGCCAACCTTTTCAGCGGCTTGGTAAAAAGAGACCGCCGCGTGGAGATTCCCGTGATCTGTGACAGCTACGGCAGGCATGCCGAATGTTTTGGCTTTCGCAACGAGTTCGCTTGGACGAATCGCACCATCAAGCAACGAAAACTCTGAATGGCAGTGCAAATGGACAAAAGACATGGGAAGGACTTTACGGTATGAGTAGGGGGCTTGTCGAACGGGAGGCAAATTTTCTGTTTTGGAGTTTTCTCAGCTCCCTGTAGATTGAAAAAATGATTCGCAGGAAACCAATGTTTGACGATGTTCTCGCTGATCGCCGTGACGTGTTTGGGCGATGGATCATGCTGGCTCTGGTGGTTTCACTGCTATTGCACGGGTTGGGATGGAATCTGTCTCGGAGCCTTCCTGTAGAGTCCATGAGTGATTCGTTTTATGAGCGGATTGTTCCCAGGTCATTTCAAGTAGAACGGGTCGATATTGATCCTCGGTTGCTTGAGCCGGCGCCTGATGAACCCACAACACCACGGGAGCCGGCACGTATTGAATTGCCTGATGAAATAATTTCTCCAATGGACGTCCAAAAGAAGTCTGTATCGGAAATTCCGCTTCCAGCCCTTGATGAGTCCCTCCTTCACGAAAAGCCCGCAATTCCGGAATCCTTGCCTGTGGATGTCCCAGATTCCTCTAGTGTCCTTGAGGAATCTGACGCGGCTTTGCGAAAGGAATTGTTACAAGATTTAAGCGATGCATTCGCTACCACCCCAGTATTGCCGATTGATAGTAGTGAAAACACTTTGGAATCTGTTGCTGCTGACGATGCTCAGCCAGGAGTCCCTAAATTCAGCAATCTTGATGAACTCCTTGAGCGTACCGGTCCATCAACATCTGAATTGGCTCCGATTCTTTTGCCTGGAGATGTGTTGTTTGAATACGACGCCTACGAATTACAGCCTGGAGCTGTTGCCAGTCTCGAGAAACTTGGGAGGCTTTTAAAAAGAAATCCCGAGGCCCGGTTTGTGATCGAGGGTCATAGCGATTCTTTTGGGCCTGCTGATTATAATATGCGGCTCAGTCAATTGCGTGCGGAGTCTGTCAAGGCATGGTTGATCGAGCGGATGGGGATCGATGGCATGCGCATCCAAACACGTGGTCTTGGACAGTCACGGTTGCTAATTCCCCCGACCGAATCCGTCGAATCTCAACTCATCAACCGACGCGTGGAAATTGTGATTCAAAACAGCATGCAATGAGTTTTCCTCCAGAGCCGCATGCCCTCGAAAAGTCGGCTATAGAATTATCAAAAAAAGTCCGGAGTGGTACCGAGGAGCGCATTCCGATTTTTAAAAATTTCAGGAAGGAGGAAGAGGACCGTCTTCGTGCATGGCATGAGGATGGTGGGGGTGGAAGGGAAACCGGTCGACAGCGTTCGGACATGGTAGACATCATGTTCCGCGAGCTTTTTCGATCGATTGTCAAAGAATGTGCGGAAAAACCTTTGGCCGGTCGATTGGCTGTCGTTGCTTTCGGTGGCTATGGTCGCCGCGAGTTGAGCCCAATGAGCGATGTCGATATCCTCTTTCTGCAAGGAACCTCGAGCGAGGCAAAGGATGTTGAAGAAATTATCCGGCGCACGATTGTCGCCCTCTGGGATATTGGCTTCAAGGTTGGGCAGGCCACCCGGACGCTCGACGAGGCGGTGAACAAGTCGAATGAGGATCCAGTCACCAAAACCTCAATGCTGGAGAGCCGCTTTCTGGCTGGGGCCCGCGAGATTTTCAACCAATTCAAAGAACGCTTCTATGATGAATGTGTGAATGGACACGCGACGAAGTATATTTCGTGGCGTCTGGCTAACCAAGCCGATCAACGCCATAAATATGGTGGCACAGTATTCATGCAGGAACCAAATGTGAAAAGTGGCGCCGGCAGTCTGCGTGATTATCAGAGCCTTTTGTGGATTTCCCAATTCAAGCTCGGCATAACAAGTTCTGCAAAGTTGGTTGATGCTGGAATCTTGCGTGATGCGGACAGGCGGCGCTTGGAAAAAAGCTATGATTTTATTCTAAGGACCCGCGCGCAGATGCAGTATCTCAATGGCCGTTCGGCGGATGTTCTTACACTTCAGCTTCAAGGTCGTGTAGCACAAGCATTTAACTACCCCCAAAAGAACATTCTTCGGAAAGTCGAAGCCTTTATGCGCGATTACTACAGTCACGCTCGGACGATCTACCTTGTGAGTGAAGCCGCACTTCGAAAGATGGAAGCCGTCCCCGTGCCCCGTCAGGGTGGAATCCTTCGGATGCTCGGAGTGCGACAAAAGCCTGAAAAAGTCGACCGTTTTATCATTCGAAACGGAATGCTCGAACCAGAGTCGCGGGATATTTTCAACGAGGATCCCTTCAGGTTGATGCGTGCCTTCCACCATGCGCAGGTTCGCCAACTGGACTTTCATCCTGAGTTGGTTGATTTGGTTCGTCGCAGGTTGCACCTCATCGACAAGACGTTTCAGTATGCTGTTGCGGCAAGAGAGACGTTCTTTGCTATTCTTTCGAGGAAGGGTGAGGTAGGCCGGATTCTGCGTCTGATGCATGACTTGGAGGTTCTTGGGCGTTACATTCCCGAGTTTGGTTCACTGGTATGCCTTGTGCAGCACGAGTTCTATCACCGTTACACGGCAGACGAGCACACGCTGGTTTGTATCCACAAGCTTGACGAAGTTCTCTTTTCACCTGAGCAACGTCTCGCCGGCTACCGCAGGATTTTTCAGAAGCTTGAGGATCCCGGCATCCTATACCTTTCGATTTTGTTACATGATGTCGGAAAGGCTGCAAATACTCGCCATCATGAGGAGGCTGGAGCCTTGCTGGCCCTCAAGATTGCAAGGCGTCTCCAGTTGAATCCCGACCGCAGGCGAATGTTGATCACTCTGGTGGACTCCCACTATGTGATGTCGAAGATATCACAGACTCGCAATTTGGAGGATTCTACGACTGTTGAGGAGTTCGCGCGTATTATTCAAAATCGAAAAAATCTTGATGCTCTGATGATGCTTACCTTGGCGGATGGCATGGGCACTAGTGACCAGAATTGGTCAGATTGGAAGGAGGGTTTGGTCTGGACTCTTTATCGCCGCGCAGGGCAGTGGCTCGAGGGTGGGGTGGGAGCTCTTGAGCGCACCCGACAAGATCGGCAGGAAAAGAAAAAAATCGTCATGGAGCTCCTTGGGAAGGGGTATGTGGATGAAGCTGACGCCCATTTTCAATTCATGCCCGAGCGTTATTTTCAGATGTTCGATCCCGGTGACATCGCCGGGCACATGCGTTTGTTCCGCACATTTTTTCACCGGAGGCACAATAACGACGAAGTGGCTTTCAATCCCGTGTTGCATTGGGAACCTCATGTCGACAAGGGATACACAGAGGTTTGGGTTTGCGGGTGGGACCGTCCCCGTCTCCTTGAGCGGATTGCCGGAGCCTTCCTCACGGCCAGAATCAATATTCTCAGTGCCGATATTTTTACCCGAACTGATAGTCTTGCTCTCGATATTTTCCGTCTTGCAAATACGAACCTTCAGCCTGTGACCAATCAAAAGGATATGGTTTCTGTAGAGAAACGCCTTTCCGAGGCGATGATGACTGAAAACTTCAATTTCTCTCCAATTATCTGCAAGGAGACGCGCCTCTTGACTTACCGGTTATCCCAAGAATTCGACCTGCCGACGCGCATCACGATCGATAATGAATCCCACCCGGTTTACACACTGATCGATATCCAAACTCCTGATCGTCTCGGTTTACTCTACGATCTCCTACAAGCGATGAGCGAGGCTGGGATTCTTATTGAAATCTCACGTATTACCACTGAGATGGATGTCGCCATGGACTCCTTCTACGTTTATGGCCGCGATGGCGCGAAAATCTCTTCTGCTTCAGCGATTAAAAACCTCCAAAAACTTCTCCACCGTGCTGCGGTGAAGACTCCTGAATGACGTTTTGCTTCATTCGGATTTTTTGGATGCAGGTCATGAGACCATGGGTGGCGCACCCGCTTGCTCCTATCCTCAATATTTTAAGCATCGCCGTAGGTGTCGTAGTTTTTCTTGCGATCCAGCTTGCGAATCGCGGCGCACTGGAAAGCTTTCAAAATGCGGTATCTCTAGTTGCTGGAAAGGCTCACTTGGAGATCCGTGGGGATTTGCCTGAAGAAATCTTCCCATCGGTTCTTAAGGTCAAGGGAGTGGCTTCTGCGACTCCTCTGGTCGAGGGGATCGTCACCCTCCCAGAGCATGCAGGTGAATATCTCCGCATTCTTGGTGTTGATCCTTTTACGGGTGCTGAGATTCGGGCCTTTGAGTTGACTGATCCCAGGGGGGGGGCTCCTGATCTTGAAGCCTGGTTGCGCGAACCTCTCGGCATAGCGATTTCATCGGATGCTCTTTTTGATGATAAGGTCAGCGTCTTGTCTCCATCCGGCATTCATACATTAAAGCCAGTGTTTTTAATGAAGACGAGTGATGCAATTGTCTCCAGTGATCCACGAATGGCCGCCATGGATATCGGTTGGGCTCAACAATTACTTGGATCCCAAGGGAAAATAAGTTCCATTCAACTGCTGCTGGATAATCCTCTTGAGGTTAATTCTGTTACAAAGCTGTTGCGGGAGATTCTTCCGGCTGATGCGGTTATTGGACCGCCTGCCAGGCGGGGGGCGGAAACCGAGACGATGTTGGCGGCGTTTCAGCTGAATCTAACTGCGCTGAGTCTCGTTTCCATGGTCGTGGGCGTTTTTTTAATCTACAACAGCCTTTCAGCCTCAGTAGTCCGGCGTCGTCACGATATCGGAATTCTTAGGTCAATCGGTGGTACACGTTTAGAGGTCACCGCCCTTTTCCTCGGTGAAGGCCTTGTTTGTGGATTCATTGGAACGCTGCTCGGCATTGCGGGCGCTGGACCTCTTGCAGCTTTGCTAGCGTCCCCTGTCGAGCAGACGGTGACATCGCTTTACACAGTTGTTGCAATCGATTCACCCACTCCCGACCTTGATCAAACCGCATTGGCGTTTCTTTTGGGGATGGGGGCTTCATTGATTGCCGCCTGGAGACCCGCCGCTGAAGCCGCCGAGTGCGATCCGGCAGTGGTTCTTAGGTCAGGTACAGCAATGGATCGATTTGCGCGCTTTTCTTTTCATCGAGATCTTGCCGGGGTATTAGCCTTGGGTTGCGCCTTTGGTTTGTCTTTGTGGGCATTGCGAGGCGGGGGGGGATTCCCTGGATTTGCTGCCGTTGCCTTTCTTATTGCTGGATTTTCACTTTTGGTTCCGCGTGTGTCAGTAGCCCTTTGTGGATTGCTCCACGGGTTCGGGTGGTTGCCAAAAATGGCGGCTCAGCATCTGGTGCGATCACTCCATCGGAATGCTGTAACCATTGCCTCCTTAGCTGTGGCGGCCGCACTCACCGTGAGTGTCTCTGTAATGATATTTTCATTTCGAGCAAGTGTTGAGGCTTGGCTTGGCCGCACCTTGGCTGCTGATTTGTATATTGCCCCGGCAGCAAATGATCTTATCGGACTTCAGTATTTTCTCCCTGCCAACACGCTTGACTGGGTCCGTCAGGATTCAAGGGTTGATCGTGTTGGCACCTTTCGTGAGATACAGGTGCCATGGGGTGATCGGGCTGCCAATCTTGCTATTGTTGATGGCGGGGCCCGTGGCGATCTAGAGTTTTTGGAAGGCGGTGACAAAGCTGCTTCGTTGTTTGAACGCGAGGGCATGGTTGCTGTCTCTGAGAGTTTTTCAAATAGGCATGGCGTGCGCTCAGGAGACAGGCTGAGCTTTGTTTCTCCAGTTGGCCCTGCGGATTTTGTTGTGGCTGGAGTGATTCGTGATTTCACGCGTGACCGGGGACTTGTCATGGTGACCCGTCAGAATTTTGATAGGTTCTGGAATGATGCCCGTCTTCACTCATTGTCAATTTCGATGAAGGAGGGCACTGATTTGAAGGCCTTTTCTGATGACTTCAGGGCACACTTCAGTGGTGCCGGTGAGTATTCGATTTACACCAATGCTTTATTGCGCGGTAGGGTGCTCGAGATTTTCAACCAGACATTTGCAGTCACTTCCGTCCTTCGCAGTGTCGCCATTGTTGTTGCCATTGCTGGTGTTTTGCTTTCGATGACTACACTTGTTCTTGAGCGGGAGCGTGAAATCGGTGTGCTTCGCTCTCAAGGCGCTTCAAGGCGTCAAGTCACGGGATTGGTATTCTTTGAGGCCGGTTTGGTCGGCGGTTTGGCTTCATTAGTTGGACTTGTGTGCGGTGTCTTCCTGTCCGCTATCCTGACAGGGGTTGTGAATAAGGCATTTTTTGGCTGGACGATCGATTTAAGATTTCCTGCTGAAGTATTTTTATCTACACCGCTCTGGTTGATTCCTGCGGCTTTGGTTGCAGCATGGATTCCTGCTTGGAGAGCTGCTAACATCCCTCCAGCAAGGGCCCTGCGCTTTGAGTAACTTCAATTTCCGTGCCCCACACGCCTCCTGTTTGTTTTATGATCCCAGTTGTCATCGACAAGATTGTTAAGAAGTTTGGAGCCGTCACCGCTTTGCAAGGGGTGACTTTGCGCATCGAGCCTGGGGAATTGTTTTTTTTGCTTGGTCCGAGTGGCTGTGGGAAAACCACCCTACTGAGAACCATCGCCGGGTTTTATATGCCCGATGAGGGAAGAATTCTCTTCGGTGACACTGATGTCACACGACTTCCCCCTCATAAGCGAAATACGGGAATGATGTTTCAGAGCTATGCCCTTTGGCCTCATCTGAGCGTTGAGAAGAATGTCGCATTTGGTCTTGAGGAACGCAGGCTTCCCAGTCTGGAAATCCGTAAGCGTGTTTATGAAGCTCTCGCAGCTGTAAAAATGGAGCCTTTTGCCTCCCGGAGGATTGCGCAGTTATCAGGTGGCCAGCAACAGCGTGTGGCCTTGGCTCGTGCCTTGGTGATCCGACCTAAGTGTTTGCTTCTCGATGAACCGCTTTCGAGTATCGATGCGCGTTTGCGTTTGGAAATGCGCTCAGAAATCCGTCGTGTCTGTAAGGAGGCGGGCTTAACTGCAATTTATGTAACCCATGATCAAAAAGAGGCTCTTTCGATATCCGATCGCATCGCGATTCTTGAAGGGGGTAAGATTGCCCAGACCGGAACACCAGAGCAAATCTACCGTCGGCCGCACACGAAGGTTGTTGCAGATTTTATAGGTGAAACGAATTTTCTCTACGGCAGGATAGTTTCTGTATCCCCAGTTTGTGTAGATGTAGAGACTACATGGGGGCACTTTCAGGGGGTCTGCGGGGATCCTGACTGGAAACCGCAGCCGGGCGGCCATGTCGTATTGTCTATTCGACCCGAATGCTGGAAATTTTCGCCTGAATCGTGTCTTGTGAACTCCGTTTCCGGGCGTATTGGCGATGCCACTTATTTAGGTGAGGTTTCTCAATACCGCTTTGCTCTTCCCGGCTTGGATCTTAAGATTTACGAGTTGAATCCGGATCCCAGTGCGCGTCCTCCAGGGCGGGAGTTGCATGCCGTTGTGGAAAGAAACGATGTGGTTCTGATTAAACCCTGAGCCCTTTGCCTGAGTATGGTGATGAATTCATGAAATTGCGTATCACTTTTGTGATTATAGCGTTGGCAGGTGTTCTCGCTGCGCCCTTTGCACTCAAACCTCAGGAGTCCCTCCTCGGTAAGGCGGATGACTTGCTGGTGGTGATTTCTCCGCACAACGAGGCGGTGCGCTATGAATTCACGATAGCGTTCATGCGCCACTACCGAGAATTGACGGGGCGATCAATCCTTATTGATTGGCGTCTGCCTGGTGGCACTAGCGAGATCTCACGGTACCTTGACGGTGAGTATCTGGGAGCTTTTGAGCGGGCTTGGACTAATGCGGG
>CALAPX010000293.1 GCA_937888355.1 uncultured Spartobacteria bacterium | reverse complement strand
CGCAACTCTCCACCCGGACATCCCAGCAAAGGACTTTGAAGCTTCCATTCAACTACTCCTGCCTAATGGTTCCCGACTCTCTGGCGCGGCGGCAGTGTTGGAGATCACCGCGCCGCACCGCTCTGCCGCCAGATTGTCCCAAGCCGCTTATTACAGATTTCCGCTTTTCCGAGCGATTGCTGAATCCAGCTATACTTTCGTTGCCTCGCACCGGATCTTCTTTTCAAAGGTCACCAGTATCCTTTGGGGAAAAACGGCTATTCATTCCACATTCTCTTTCTCCAACACGCTCTTCCTTCGCCTGCTTGCGTTTGTGTTCCTGACGGCCTTTATCTCTTTTTCGTCGCAATCGGAGGGCCTCATTGGATCCAATGGCATCCTCCCATTCCCCCACTTGCTGGAAAATGTCGCCACACATACCGGCGGAGATCGTTTTCTGCTTATTCCCTCACTCCTATGGCTTTTCCCATCAGAGACAGGACTGCGAACATTGGAACTCCTCGGCATCGCCACCTCCCTCCTCGCTCTCTTGGGCATCCTTCAACCGCTGTGCTTTTTCATCCTCTGGGCGACAATGCTGTCGCTCGTCTCTATCGGACAGGATTTTTACAACTTCCAATGGGATGCGTTACTCCTCGAGTGCGGATTCATTGCCATCTTTCTATCTCCCTTTTCACTACGCCCCCACTGGCTCTATCCCAACCCTCCACGACTGGCCAGATTTGTGGCTGTCGCCCTGCTTTTCCGTCTCATGTTCTGCTCCGGGTTGGTAAAACTCACGAGCGGCGATCCCCAGTGGGCAAACCTTTCCGCTCTGGGATTCCACTTTTTCACTCAACCTCTTCCCTCACCCTTGGCCTGGTTCGCCTATCACTCTCCTCCAGATCTTCTCCGTGCCGCCTGCGCATCAATGTTTGCAATCGAACTTCTGGTGCCATTTGCCTTTTTCCTTCCGCGCATCCCTCGCCTCATCGCTGCACTTTCCGCCCTCGCGCTCCAATTCGGTATCGCCCTCACTGGCAACTATGCTTTTTTTAACCTTCTTACCGCCGCCCTGTGTCTTCTGTTGCTGGATGACACTTTTTGGAAACTCCGCTCGCATCCCCTTGGTGTGTTTATCCCCACTTGGATCCGACGCCCCATTTGCACCCTGCTCCTTGTCCTTTCCATCATTCCCATTTCAATAGCATGGCGACATATCCCCGTACCCCTTGTTCCGCTTGCTCACGCTTATTCGCTAGCCGCTCCGCTTCGGATTGTGAACAGCTACGGCTTATTCGCGGTGATGACCACCACTCGCCGTGAACTCACCATCCAAGGGAGCAATGACGGCGTCCACTGGGCCACATACAAATTCCACTGGAAACCAGGCCCACTCAATAGACCTCTCCCCGTTGTCTCTCCCAACCAACCCCGCCTCGATTGGCAAATGTGGTTTGCCGCACTCGACCGCATAGAAACCACCCCATGGCTCCAGTCACTTCTGCTTCAACTTCTCCTTGGGAACCCTTCCGTCCTCTCGCTCTTCGAATCAACCCCCTTTCCAGAAAAACCACCCACCTTTGTTCGCATCATCTCTGATAACTACACCTTCACAGACCCTATCGAACGCGAACGGTCTGGAACCTATTGGAAATCAGAACCAGCGACCATTTACTGCCCACCAATCAGCCTTAATAAGTAAGACCTTAAAAACATCACCCATCAACCAGATCTCGGAGTTGAGGCGGGGAGATCAGAGATTGTGTTAACTACTTAGGTTTGGCAGTAAGCTTCGGCAATCGGAGGCAAAGAAAAAATGTTGTAAGCACAATGGCTGCCGCGACCCAGAATGGGGTGAGCGCATAATCAGCTATGGGCTTCTCCAAATCAAAGGTCAGGAGCCAACCACCAAGGACAGGACCGATAAATCGTGCCAAGCTACCCCCGGATTGCATTACCCCCAACGCCCTTCCCTGCCACTTTTCATCGACACTCCGAGAAGCGATCCCAGACAGCGTGGGACTCATTAGGCTATTCCCCAAAGCGATCCCCGCGCAGGCTAAAAGCAGCCCTCCGATACTGGTGCTAAAAGGAGTTCCAAACAAGCCGGCAACCAAAAAAACTGATCCCGCCGTGGCTATGCGGGCCTCCCCGAACATCTTTACCAAGCGTCCAATCAACCCTCCCTGCACCACGACCCCGATCACTCCCAGCATCGCGAAGAGATAGCCGGTTTGCTTTTCATCAAATCCGTGCCTTTTCGCCACATACAGGGCGAAAACGGCTGTCATAACAGAAAACCCGGCAATCAAAAGAAAGTAGGTCGCCACAACAGTGAAATATGGCCTGCGCTGCACATGCTCCAGCAGCCTTGGAAAAAGAGGCTCTCGGCGCCCTTGGGATCGTTTCTCGGCTGGCAATGACTCAGGGAGAAACAAGAGGATCAGCAGCGTATTCAGTACCGCCAGACCACCGGCGACAAAAAGCGGAGCAGAATGTCCAAGGTGCGCTGCCGTCCACCCGCCAAGGGCAGGACCAAAAATAAACCCCAGACCGAAGGCGGCCCCGATCAAACCCATCGCCTTGGATCGATCCTCAGGCCCAGTAATATCAGCCACATAAGCTTGAGCGGCTCCTATACTACCGCCGGACATGCCGTCGATGACCCGACCAACGAAAAGCAGCACCAGTGTTTGCGCACACCCCATAATGAAAAAGCCTGTGGCTGTCCCAATTGTGCTGAGAATCAAAACTGGTCGCCTCCCAAACTTATCTGACAAATGCCCTAACAAGGGCGCAAAAATAAATTGTACCAGTGAAAATATTCCAAACAGCCAACCAATCTCCCAAGGGGTTGCCCCAAAACGTTCAGCATAAAATGGCAGAACGGGAATGACCACACCGAAGCCAATCATATTGATTAGAATGGTAAAAAAAATGATGCCCATCCGGGCGCGTTTGGATTGGTTCATGAAAATTGAAATCAAGGATTCTCGGCAAGCGCTGCACGAAGTGATTGCACTTGCTGGGAGAGATCGTCAGGGCGGCTCCGCTTCTTCTCTTCAACTTCTTTAACGAGCGCCTCGACGGTTTTATCCATGCGATTGATTGCAATTGACCGCAGGAGTTTCGCCATTGCAGCTCCAGGCGTAACAAGGT
>CALAPX010000292.1 GCA_937888355.1 uncultured Spartobacteria bacterium | reverse complement strand
TGGTTTCCAACAGAATTTGTTGGATTTCAATTCTTTTTTAGCCCACCCTGGAAAGGGTTTGTTTCGGAGATTCCTGGCAAGCCTAACGCGACTTGATACAACAATTTGCCGGTTCGGGCCGTCGCCGGAAAGCCACTCGCCTGTATTGGTGGTGATGCGGGAAAACTTCATTGCGCAGGCTCTGCCTCCACTTTGCGGATTCTGTCGCGCAAATCGGCCGCAAGCTCGAATTCTTCTTCAGCAATCGCTTTATCGAGGCTGTCCTGAAGTGTCTTCATCTTCTCGCTTCTCTCCCGCTGCTTGGCTTGGGCGACAGGGGCCTTGCCGGTATGACGCGTGCCTTTGTGCATGTTTTTTAACATCGGCAGGATGCCTTCTGCAAAAACCGAGTAGCAATTACTGCAACCCAAGCGTCCGGTCTTCTTGAAATCAGCCTGAGTGAACCCACATACCGGGCACTTGTTGGATGCCGGGGTTTTCTCAATCTCTTGGGAATCCCCCAACCCAAGCAACAGGTCCGCCAAGGCGAACCCCGTTGGATCGTTGACCCCCTTATCCTTGGAGCACGCCTCGCATAGGTTCACCTTTTGCATTTTTCCGTCGACAATCTGTGTCAGAAAAACGGTGGCTTCCTTGGACTGGCAAACATCACACTGCATGTATTAAGTATAAATCAGCTCGCCTTGACTGGCTGTCAACTCACGGAATCGCCCAATCAAGAGGCGCGTGACAGTGCCCGGCTCTCCGTTTCCAATCGGCCTCGTGTCGAGCTTCACGGCTGGGATGATCTCGGCGGCTGTGCCAGTGAGAAAACATTCGTCGGCTGTGTATATGTCATAACGCGTCATCAACGGCTCATGAATCGGAATGCCGGCCTCTTCGGCCATTTCAAAAACCACAGATCGCGTGACTCCGGCGAGTGCTCCAGAAGAAATCGGCGGCGTCGAAATGACTCCGTTTTTGACCACAAAAATATTGTCGCCAGTGCACTCTGAGACGTAGCCCTGCTCGTTCAACATCAACCCCTCGCCTGCCCCGGCTTGCTGTGCTTCTATTTTGGCGAGCACGTTATTAAGATAATTCAGCGACTTGACCATCGGGCTCAATGCGCTGTGCGGAATGCGCCTCGTGGAGCATGTCACCACATCCAGCCCCTTTTCATATTTTTCCTCTGAGTACAGGGTGATCTTCGAAGCAATCACAATGATAGTCGCCTTGGGGCAAAGCATCGGATTCAGCCCCAGATCTCCATCACCACGAGTCACCACCAATCGCACATAACCGTCCTGCAATCCGTTTATCCGGATCGTTTCCATTACCGCCGCCGTCATCTCATCCTTGTCCAGGCCGACCTTTAGGCAGATCGCCCGGGCAGAGTCGTAAAGGCGGTCAATGTGCTGCTTCAGGCGAAAAACCCGCCCAGCGTAAAAGCGAATCCCCTCGAACACACCATCCCCATAAAGCAGGCCATGGTCAAAGACTGAGATCTTTGCGTTCGCTTTGTCGTAAAATTCGCCGTCGATATAGATTTTCATGGATTGAATGCGAACCTCGGGATGATACCCGAAGGGGCAGCTATACTATGCTGTATAGGAATGATCACAAGCCTCCAGCGACAGGATTTTACTCAATCCATGATCCCTTGTTGCTTGGCCCACTCGAGGAAACTGCCCGCGAGATATAGTGAACCAGCTACCAGAACCATCTCGTCACCGAGCATCGCCTTGCGCATGGCCTCATCCAGCGTGCCGAAAACTCTTCCAGGCGCTTTTGTCGTGTTCAACAACTCCTCCGGATTCGCGGAACGCACACTTTCAAGTGGAACAAACAAAAATTCGGACGCCACAGGAGCCAGTGCCTCGAGAATATCCGTCGGCACCTTATCATTAAGCGCGCCGAAGACCACCCTTGCCTTGATCTGACCAAATTCCCTGAGCCATGTCGCAGCCAAGGCCATAGCTGCATGCCTATTGTGCGCGCCATCAACCACTATTCGATCTGTCACCCTCTGAAAACGACCAGGCCACCGCACTTTCGAGATCCCTTTTTCCAGGGCGGCAGGCGGACAGTTCAATCCGGAAGCCTCCAGTGCCGCCGCAGCCAAGGCGGCATTCCACGCCTGGTGCTCTCCAGACAAACCCACCACCCCGCTCCAAGGGGCATCTACGATGGTCAACCCTGAGCCGATTTCCCGGGACCGGCACAGCAGCACCTCGGCGACCTCACGGCACTGAATCGCGGAGACCGCCGGGATCCGAGGCTTCAAAATTCCTGCCTTCTCCCCGGCGATCGCCTCAATCGTTTCCCCAAGCCACTCCATGTGATCCATCGCAATCGGCGTGAGCACGGACACCAGCGGTTCTACCACATTCGTCGAATCAAAGCGGCCGCCCATTCCGGTTTCCAACACAACAACATCGCACTTGTTCCGGGCAAAATGATCGATCGCCAGCACCGTGCCGATTTCGAAGTACGTGGGCG
>CALAPX010000291.1 GCA_937888355.1 uncultured Spartobacteria bacterium | reverse complement strand
CGCGCTCCGCCCAACCGGCGAATGGCAGTCTTATGACATCATGTTCAAGCGCCCCATCTTTGATGATTCAGGAAAAATGACGTCCCCGGCGTATGTGACCGTCATGGTCAACGGGATCGTTGTTCAGAAGAATGTTCCATTCTCAGGGCCCACCTCCCACAAGAAAAGGACCCCCTACAAGAGACACGCGGACGCCCTCCCTCTGACCCTTCAAAACCACCGCGAAGTGGTGGAATTTCGTAATATTTGGATCAAGCCGCTTCCAGACAGTCACTGCCCGCTGTAATCCCGCTTTATCCTATGCCCCTATTTTCCCTTCCCCGCAGAAGCTTCCTACAACACTGCATTGCCGGCATTTTCTTTACTGCCACGCTTTGTCTGCAAACAGGCATTTGCACTGCGGAACCCGTCGTTTGCAAATCCATTGACGAGGCGATCGCACGCGGAAACATTGACTCCCTCCGCGCTTTTCTGGCTTCCGACCCCGCCCAGGCAAACAAGGGCAAGAATCCAAGCCTATCGCCGCTCCAACAAGCGATCTTGCGCAACAAGGCGGAAATTGCCGTCGTCCTGATCGATGCGGGAGCGGATGTGAATACTCCGGACTCCTCATCCAGAACCCCGCTGCACTTGGCTGTGGAACGTCGGAATCCAGAGATCGTTGCGCTTCTGCTAGCCAAAAAAGCCGATCCCAATCGGTGTGACACTCTCGGCTGGACGCCCCTCCACCATGCGGCCACAAAGGACAACCTCGACCTCGTGCGTGCCCTTCTGGATGGCGGCGCTGATCCTAAGGTGCTCAGCGAACGCGGTGGCACGCCGCTCCATGAGGCCGCCGCTAGTGGAAGTCCTGAAATTATCGCGTTGCTCATCAAGCACGGGGTTGACCCATCAGTCGTTTCCAAAACCGGAGAGACTGCCCTTTCAATTGCCCGCGAGCGCGGAGACGCTGCCATCATTGCCGCCCTCGAATCAACTGTTCCCCAAGCCCTCTGAGTTTTTTAACGACCGTGCCCATCAAAGAATTCGACATAGCCTCAGCGTTCTCCCGTCGTTCATTCCTCAAAGCCGGTCTTGCTGCCGCCGCCGGCACGATGTTCTTCCAGTACATTGCCCGATCCAACCCGATTGGCGCAAACAAACGCGTTCGTATGGCGCTCATCGGCTGCGGAGGCAACATGATGAACAGCCACTTTGGCTGGGTGCAATACCACCCAATGCTCGAGCTTGTTGCTGTTTGTGATGTGCAAACCTCGAAGCGCGAAGCGGCCCTTGCAAAGCTTAAGGAAACGAACCCTTCCGCCGTCGGGCACGTCGATTACGGCGAAATTATCGCAAGGAGCGATATCGATGCGGTCTTCATCTCCACTCCCGACCATTGGCACGCAGCCATCGCGATCGAAGCGATGCGTTCGGGCAAGGATGTCTACGTCGAAAAACCGATTGCGCTAACTCTCGATGAGGCCACGGCGATGGTTGAGGCCGAGCGCCGCTATGGACGCATCCTCCAGGTCGGCAGCATGCAACGCTCAGACCCGTTGTTCCGCCAGGCCGTTGAAATCGTCCGCAACGGTTGGATCGGCGAGATCACCGAGGTTCACGTTGATTTCAAAAAGGACCTTCCTCCCGTCAGCATTCTTCCGGAGGAGCCGATTCCTGCAGGCATCGATTACGACCGTTGGCTGGGCCCAGCTCCTTGGAGGCCCTACAATCGCAAACGCCTCATCGGTCATGGCGGCACCGGATGGCGCATCTTCTGGGACTACGGCTCCCGCAAAAACAGCGACTGGGGTGCCCACCACTTTGATATCGTCCAATGGGCACTGGGCATGGATGAGAGCGGCCCAGTGCTTTTTGTTCCGCAGGGCTTCGAAGGCGCCCCCTATCAATACCACCAGTATGCCAACGGACTGAAGGTTACCGCCTCCAAGGGCGGAGGCCCGTCAAATGGAGCCATGATCCGCTTTGTTGGAAAAAACGGGGAAGTGAAAGTGTCCCGCGGAATCCTCGAAACAACGCCCAAGGAACTTGCCTTCAAGACCCCAAGATCCCACGAGTTCCGCGCCTATCGCTCGAATGACCACCACCAAAACTGGTTGGATTCGGTCATCTCAAGACGCCCGCCGATTTGTCCGGCGACCATTGGCGCAAGAACCTTCGATATCTGCGGGCTTGCGGGAATCACTGAAAGACTGGGCCGACCGGTTCACTGGAACCCGGACCAACGTCGAATCATCGATGACCCTGAAGCCACCCGGTTTTCCAAATATACCCGCCGTGCGGGATATCCACTCCCTGTTTGAAACCTCACTCAACCGAACCCCTGCCGCTCTAACCACCATGCTCATCAACCCACCCAACCCCAATTCGGCTCTCTCACGCCGTGCATTCCTCAAAGCCGGCCTCGCAACCGCCGCTGGCACGATTTTCTTTCCATCCATCGCCAGATCAAACCCGATCGGCGCAAACAACCGCGTTCGCATGGCACTCATTGGCTGCGGACTCATCATGGGCGGCCACCACGGATGGGCACAGTCCCACCCGATGATCGACCTTGTCGCGGTCTGCGATGTTAAAAAATCGAAGCTCAATGCGGCCCTAGCCAAACTCAAACAAAA
This sequence comes from uncultured Spartobacteria bacterium, assembly GCA_937888355.1. GTDB lineage: Bacteria > Verrucomicrobiota > Verrucomicrobiia > Chthoniobacterales > Terrimicrobiaceae > UBA967. The sequence continues at coordinate 12,299 of CALAPX010000291.1, read as the reverse complement.
GAACCCCGCAGCCATCGGCTATGTCGACTACGGGGAGATCATGGATAGAAGCGATATCGATGCTGTCATTATCGCCACCCCGGACCATTGGCACGCCGCGATCTCGATCGATGCCATGCGTGCGGGAAAGGATGTCTATGTCGAAAAACCCATGGCCCTCTCGCTGGACGAGGCAGCCGCCATGGTGTCTGCCGAAAAACGCTACGGCCGAATCCTCCAAGTCGGCAGCATGCAGCGCTCTTACCCCGAGTTCCGTCAAGCGGTGGACATTGTCCGCAACGGATGGATTGGCGAGATCACAGAGATTCATATCGATTTGAAGGGTGATTTCCCACCAGACAGATTGCTCCCTGAGGAACCCGTCCCTGCCGATATCGACTACGATCGCTGGCTCGGTCCCGCCCCTTGGAGACCCTACAACAACCAGCGCGTCCAGGGGGCATACGGTGGCGGGTGGCGCATTTTTTGGGACTACGGCTCGCGCAAAAATGGCGACTGGGGCGCACACCACTTCGACATAGTGCAATGGGCACTCGACATGGATGGCAACGGCCCCGTGCTTTTTGTGCCAAAGGGCTTCGAAGGGGCTCCCTATCAATACCACCAGTATGCCAATGGATTGAAAGTCACCGCATCCAAAAGCGGAGGGCCGGCAAATGGAGCGATGATCCGCTTTGTCGGCAAAAATGGGGAAGTCAAAGTGTCACGGGGGAGTATCGAAACCACCCCGGCGGAACTTGCCTCCAGAACTCCAAGGGCAACCGAACTCCGCGCCTACCGCTCGAATGACCACCGTCAAAACTGGCTCGATTCGATCATCTCAAGACGTCCTCCGATTTGCCCGGCCACCGTTGGCGGAAGAACCATGGATATTTGCGCCCTTTCTGGAATTACGGAACGACTGGGCCGCCCTGTTCAATGGAACCCGGATCAACGCCTGATCAAAGACGACCCTGAAGCCGCACGCTTCGCCGACTACACCCGCCGCGCGGGATACGCCCTGCCCGTTTAAAAACTCAATCGACCATCTCTATGAAAAAACTTTTCTCAACCCTCTTCCTTGCTACCGCCCTCGTTGCCCATGCAGCGATTCCGGCGGATGTCCTCACAAACCTCTCCTCCCCCGACTTGGCGAAACGTTTAGCGGCTGAAACCACTCTTCGCAAACTCGCATTCGAGGCTGGAAAACCGGGAGCGGATCCTGCCAATGCGCAGGCTCTTGAAAAAGACCTGTTAAAGCTCGCGTCCGACACTTCGGCGCCGGAATCATCACGCCTCAGCGCCCTGGAGCAACTCCCCTTCCTTAGTTCGGCCTCGTCGGTCCAAGGCCTCGCCGCATTGCTTGCCGACCCGGTTCCGCTGATTCGGGAAAATGCCCGCTATGCGTTGCAAAACAATCCAGACCCCTCGGCATCTGCACCCCTCCTGCTGGCACTGGATAAATCCGATCAACCAACTTGGACCCTCGGTCTCATGGATTCCCTCGCGACGCGCGCCGACGCTTCCGCCATCCCGGCATTCGCCTCGCGGTTGACCTCGCCGAACCAAGCCGTCGCTTCGCTGGCGGTGCAATCCCTCGGATCCCTCGGCAGCAAAGAGTCGCTCGACGCGTTGAACAAGTTCCTTCCAAACTGCCCGCCCGCGATACTGCCTGTGGCCCAAAGCGCGCTGGTTCGTTGTGCAATTCCTCTATCTAAAGATCCAACCGGGATTTGGGACCGCATTGTCGCCTCAGTTGACAAGTTCCTCGGGAAACCATCAGCTTCCGAAACCATCTCCGCCCTCTGGCCAAAAGCAGTCAACGCGGCGATCCGTTGTGAGATTTTCAATGCCTTGGCCTCCATCGGCGATGGGTCACAAGCCGTCCCTCTTGTGACTGAACTCCTCGCAAAACAAGACACTCCAGGCACCCGCGAAATCATCCATCTCTCTGTTCTTTCGGGCAACCCCGCATTAAAGGATCCCGTCCTGGCCGCCCTGCCAAGCCTCAATGAAGACGCACGCCTCGCCGTGCATTCGGCATTGGCTCAATCCTCAGATTCATCGCTGGAAGGTGATCTTCTCGCCCTTGCAGCCGCTCTCGATGGAAGCAAAAGAGCAACTGCGATCGAGTTACTGGGTTCCTGCGGCACGGAAAAGTCTGTCGATTTTCTCCTATCCGAGGCGGCCAAGAAATCGCCTCTAACCTTGCCTTCCGCATCTCTCGCACTCAACCGGTTGAAGGTTGATGGCCTTGATCAGCGTCTCGTGGATCAGGCAAAAGGCACCCCGGATCAAAAAACCGTCACCCTACTCGCCTTCCGCAACCCCGAAGGCACTGAAGCGCTTTTCCTCAAACTCGCCGCACCGGATTCTCCTGCGGAGATTCGTAATATCGCTCTCACCGGAATTGAAGCGATGGGGGGATACGAAGCCGGCGCCCAACTCCTCCGCTGGATTGCAGCAACTCCCGCAGGCTCCGACTCCAAACCCTATATCGCCTCGTTTCGCAAAATCGCTCCCCAGTTGAAGGCGGAGGGCAAACTTTGGACCTCGGTCTTCCTCCCCGCATATCAATCGGCATCACCCGAAAATCGCACCGCCCTTCTTTACACCATTCCGGCCCTCCGCTGCTCGGAGTCTGGGGCAACGCTGGTGGAGTGGGTCCGCGATCCATCCATGCGACAGACCGCCATTGATCAACTGACGACATGGTCTGGATTCGATGCGGGCAAATCCCTTCTCGCTGCCGCAGCTGTTTCCGATCTGGATGACCCGAGCCGCGAAAAACTCTTTAAAGCAGCCACGCGCCTATTTTTCCCGAACATCAAAGGTAAGCCGCACGAGAAAAAAGCATTCGCCAATAAAGTCCTCGCCGCCGCGCCGGAAGGCCCAATCCGCGATGCCGTCCAGCAAGCAATCACCGATTCCAAAGTCGGAAAATAATCCAACCCATCCAAAAACCTACCCACACACCATGCCAAGACCACTGACATTGTTCACCGGCCAATGGGCCGACCTGCCACTCGCCGATCTCGCTCCGCTCGTCAAAAAAATGGGGTACGATGGTGTCGAACTCGCCTGCTGGGGCGACCACTTCGATGTCGACAAGGCCGTAGCGTCGAAATCCTACATTCGCGAGAAATGGGAACTCCTCGCCGACCATGGCCTCACCTGTTTCTCGATCTCAAACCACCTCGTCGGACAAGCGGTATGTGACCCGATTGACGCCCGCCACAAAGCGATCCTCTCCCCGGACGTCTGGGGAAATGGTGATCCAGAAGGTGTCCGCCGCCGCGCTGCCAAAAAAATGGAGCTCACCGCAAAAGCCGCCCGTGCGTTTTTCAATGCCAAGCCCGGCTTCTCGAAAAACCCGCACCGCGTTGCCGTGAATGGCTTCACCGGCTCCTCGATCTGGCATTCGATCTACGCGTTCCCGCCCACCTCGCAGGAATATTGGGACGCTGGATTCGCAGACTTCGCGAAACGCTGGACCCCGATTCTGGATGCCTTTGATAAAGTGAATGTCGATTTCGCCCTGGAAGTCCATCCCACCGAAATCGCGTTCGACATTGCCACTGCCGAACGCGCCCTGGCCGCCGTGAAAAACCATCGCCGGTTCGGCTTCAACTACGACCCGTCCCACCTCGGCTACCAAAGCGTCGACTACATCGCGTTCATTCGGAAATTCGGCCCGCGTATTTTCCATGCACATATCAAGGACGCCTGGTGGGGCCACGGCGACGGCACGGTTGGCGTCTTCGGTGGACACACAACCTTCGGCGATGCCCGCCGCCAATGGGACTTCCGTTCACCGGGACGCGGTGATATCAATTTCGAGGAGGTCATCGTGGCCCTCAACGATGTCGGCTACCAAGGCCCGCTCTCCGTGGAATGGGAAGACATCCGCATGGATCGCATCCATGGCGCGACCGAGGCTGCTGCGTTTGTCCGCAACCTCGACTTCTCACCGAGCAACGTCGCGTTTGATGCGGCGTTCGATAAAAAGAAAGGAAAGTCGAAATGAGCGCCGCTAAACGCAAAATCCGAATGGGCATGGTCGGAGGCGGACGTGGAGCCTTCATCGGAGGCGTCCACCGCATGGCGGCGGCCCTCGATGGCCAGATCGAGCTCGTCTGCGGGGCCTTCAGTAGCGACCCACAACGCTCGCGCGACTCGGGCGCTGATTTGTTCCTCCCGCCAGAGCGTTGCTACGGCAACTTTGAGGAAATGATGAAATCTGAAGCCGCTCTGCCGCTCGGCGAGCGAATGGATTTCGTGGCGATCGTCACGCCGAACCATGTTCACTTTCCGGCGGCGAAAGCTGCCCTCGAACACGGCTTCCCGGTCCTCTCGGACAAACCCGCGACGTTCAATCTGGCGGAAGCAAAGGACCTCGGAGCCCTTGTTGCCAAGACCGGCCTCCTCTACGGCCTCACCCACAACTACACCGGCTACCCGCTCGTGAAAGAAGCCCGCGATCTCGTGCGCGCCGGCCAACTCGGGAAGATCCGCAAGGTCGTGGTCGAATATCCGCAAGGTTGGCTCTCGACCCGTCTTGAGGAATCTGGACAAAAACAAGCTGCTTGGCGCACCGATCCGACCAAATCAGGCGCAGCCGGTTGCCTCGGTGACATCGGCACCCACGCCGAAAACCTCGCGGAGTTCATCACCGGTCTTCGCATCAAGGAACTCGCCGCCGACTTGACCACATTTGTCGAGGGCCGTGCGCTGGATGACGACGGCAACCTCCTCCTCCGCTTCGACAATGGCGCGAAGGGAATCCTCCACTCGTCCCAGATTTCCGTGGGCGAGGAGAACAACCTGAACATCCGCGTCTACGGTGAACTCGGCGGACTCGAGTGGCGCCAGCAGGAACCCAATACGCTGACCGTGAAGTGGAACGACCGCCCGACAGAAATCCGTCGCACGGGCCTCGGTTACCTCGGTGCGAATGCCGCCGCGCACACACGAATCCCTGCCGGCCACCCCGAGGGCTATCTCGAGGCGTTCGCCAATATCTACCGCAATTTCGCCAACCATCTCCGTGCCGTGATCGATGGCACCACACCAGATGCCACGGCTCTCGATTACCCAAAGATCGAGGACGGCATTCGCGGCATGGCCTTCATCGAAGCGGCAGTGGACAGCTCGAAACACAACGCCCGCTGGACTTCGCTCTCCGCATGAACCTCAAGCACCTCGCCCTCGCAATGATTGTCGGTTCATCCATTCTCGCGGAAGCAGCCGACTTACCGAAACGCGTCCTCGTCTGTACCACCACCATGGGCTATCGACACCCATCGATCCCCTACGGTGAAGAGGCTCTTGCAGCCATTGATGCCGCCTCACCGGAATTCGAGATTGTCACCTGGCTCCGCCAACCTGACATCCAGGTTCCCCAGGCTCCCAAACCTCCGCGCAAACCCGGTGACAAAAACTCCGCAGCGGAACTCGAAAAATACAACACCGCCATGGCTGAACACAAAAAGGCCATGGAACAGTGGAATAAAGACGTGAAACCGGAGGCCGATATAAAAGCCGCCGAGTTCAATGCCGCGATGGCCAAAACCCTCGAAGCCCTCTCACCAGAGGCCCTCCAGGAAAACAAGATCGACGCTGTGGTCTTTTGCAACACCTCTGGCGCCCTTCCATTGCCTGACCCTGAGGGATTTGCCAACTGGGTGAAATCCGGCGGCGGATTCATCGGCATGCACGCCGGAAGCGATACCCTGAAAGACTGCCTTCCTTACACAGACATGCTCTGCGGGATTTTTGACGGCCACGGTCCGCAAGTCCCCGCCACACTCCACGCCGGCGACAAGGAGCACCCGGCAAACGCCTCGATCGGCGATATCTGGACCCTCTCGCAAGAGGAAATGTATCGCATTAAAAATCACAACCGCGACCTCGTCCGCTCGATCTGGTTCATGCGCCATGACCCGAATGACACGGAGAAAAAAGGCTTCTTTCCGGTTGCATGGGTCCGTGGACTTGGCGATGGTCGTATCTTTTACACCACCCTCGGCCACCGCGAGGACATCTGGAGCATCGATTCCAATCTTCCAAACCGCATCAACTCTGTTGAAACTGCCACACAGTTCCGCAACCACATTCTTGGAGGAATCCGCTGGGCTCTCGGCCTCGCCCCTGGTTCCTCCGAACCCAACCCTACCACCAACTAAAACCAACCACCTATGAGCAACGAATACTTCCCCGGCATCCCCAAAATCGCCTACGAGGGATCCAAATCGAAAAATCCATTTGCCTTCAAACACTACAACCCCGACGAACTCGTTGAGGGCAAGTCGATGCGCGACCACCTGCGTTTCGCTGCGGCCTACTGGCATGTCATGCGCAATCCACTGGCCGATCCATTCGGAGGCGGCACCGCCCTCATGCCCTGGGATGACGGGTCGAACTCGGTGGCCAATGCCCAGAAACGCGTGCGCGTATTTTTCGAATTCCTCGAGAAGATCGACATCGACTTCTACTGCTTCCACGACCGCGATGTAGCTCCCGAACTTGATACCCTCGCGGAGTCGAATGCCGCGCTGGATGCCGTTGCCGGGACGCTTGCGGAAGAACAACAACGCACCGGCAAGAAGCTCCTCTGGGGAACCGCCTGCTTGTTTGCGCATCCCCGCTTCGCCCAAGGCGGCGCCACCTCGCCCAGCCTTCCAGTGTATGTCCACGGCGCCGCCCAGGTCAAAAAGGCCATCTCGGTGACAAAGGAACTCGGGGGAGGCGGATATGTCTTCTGGGGCGGCCGCGAAGGCTACGCCTCGCTCTGGAACACCGACATGAAGCACGAACTCGACCAACTCGCCGCCTTCTTCCACATGGCGGTGGCTTGGAAAAAAGAGATCGGTTTCGAGGGCCCGTTCTGGATCGAACCGAAACCCCGCGAGCCCTCGACCCACCAATACGACTCGGACTCTGCCGCCTGCCTCAACTTCCTGCGGGAATACGGCCTCCTCGACGAGTTTGAGCTGAATATCGAAACCAACCACGCCACCCTTGCAGGACACACCATGCGTCACGAACTTACCGTGGCCGCCAATGCCGGCAAGTTGGGTTCGGTGGATGCCAACCGCGGCGATGAACTGATCGGCTGGGACACCGACCAGTTCCCGACAGATATCCGCCTCGCTACCGAGGTCATGCTGGTCATCATGGGCATGGGTGGTCTCACCAAGGGCGGGTTGAATTTCGACGCGAAACGCCGACGCGAGTCGCACGATCCGGTGGATCTATTCCACGCCCACATCGGCGGCATGGACGCCTTCGCGCGCGGGCTCAAGATCGCCGCCGCGATCCGCGCCGATGGCCGCATCGCGGACTTTGTGAAGAACCGTTACTCGAGCTGGGACTCCGATCTCGGCAAGAAGGTTCTCACCGGCAAAACCAGCTTCTCCGAACTCGAAAAGATCGCCCTCGCCCAGCCCTCACCGGCTCTCGCCAGCGGCGGGCAGGAATATCTCGAAAACATCGTTAACGAACTCCTGTGATCACCCTCGGCATCGATTGCGGGACCCAAAGCCTGAAAACCGTCGCCCTCGACGGTGACTCGGGCAAAATCGTTGCGTCGGCCAGCAAGCCCTACGATCTCATCGAAGGCCTGCCTACTGGTCATGCCGAGCAGGATCCGCAGATTTGGTGGGACGCCCTCCGGGAGACCGTAACCAAGGTGCTCTCCGATCTCGGATCCAGAAAATCCGAGGTCGGCGGCATCGGTGTTTCCGGCCAGCAACACGGCTTTGTTCCGCTTGATGCCAATCACGAGGTCATCCGCCCAGCAAAACTCTGGTGCGACACCTCGACAACTCGCCAATGTGATGAAATCAGGGCCAAGCTCGGCGGACGCGAAAAAACGATCGCGCTTGCCGGCAATGACATTCTCCCCGGTTTCACTGCGCCAAAGATTCTTTGGCTCAAACAAAACGAGCCTGAAAATTTTGCCAAACTCGCCCATGTCGCCCTTCCCCACGACTTTCTCAACCTGAAACTCACCGGGTCACTCCGCATGGAGTTTGGAGATGCCTCGGGCACGGCATTGATGGATGTTCGCAACCGCACGTGGTGTCGTGAGATCTTCGATGCCATTGATACGCGACTGACGGATATGCTTCCTCCCCTCGGTTCCTCGCTGGAGCCTGCAGGAACTCTTCGCGCCGAATTGGCTGCTACATGGGGATTGCCAACCAATGTCATCGTCTCCTCCGGCGGTGGCGACAACATGATGGCAGCCATCGGAACCGGAAACACGCGTTCGGGAACAGTCACCGCCAGCCTCGGAACCAGCGGCACGATTTTTGCCTGTGCGGACAAACCGGTCATCGACCCCCACGGCGAAATCGCGGCCTTTTGCGACAGTGCCGACCATTGGATGCCTCTCCTGTGCACAATGAATGTAACCATTGCGACCGAGGCGTTCCGCAAATTATTCGGTTGGGACCATGCCAAAATGGATTCCGAAATCTCAACCATCCCGGCGGGATCCGACGGCCTGCTCTTCTTGCCCTACCTCCAAGGCGAGCGGACTCCGAATCTCCCGCAAGGGTGTGGAGTCCTTCATGGCATGACGACTGCAAATATCACACCGGCACATATTGCGCGGGCGGCCATGGAAGGAGTCACTCTTGGCATGGCTTACGGCCTCCGCCGCATGGAATCCCTCGGCCTCAAACCCTCTGAAATCCGTCTCACCGGCGGCGGAAGTCAAAGTCCAGCCTGGCGCCAAATCCTCGCCGATGTCTTTGGCTATCCGGTTGTCACAATGGAAAGTGCTGAAGGCGCCGCCCTTGGTGCGGCCATCCAAGCCCTTCATGCAGCCTCACCGGGATCCTCACTGGGTGACCTTGCCGAGCGTTGCAGTCCTGTAAAATCTGGAACCCGCCTTGAGCCAAAACGCGCCGACTTCTATTCAGGTCTTCTCGAGAAACAAAACTCCCTTCGCGACAAAACAATGTCGCACCACTAAAAAATCAACCACTGATAAACCCACCCGCCCATGAGCTCAGAAACCAATAAAAACCAGCAACTCTTCTGGGGTTGCTTCATCGCCCTCGTCACAACGTCCTTTGCCTTTATTACCAGGGCATTTCTCGTCAATGACCCGTCCCTGTGGCCTGCAGACCTGGGACTGGATACCGTCAAGGCACAGGAACTTTTCGGCGCCGGCATCTGGCCGTTCGCTATTTCAATTATCCTGTTCAGCCTCGTCATCGATCGCGTCGGCTACCGCGCGGCGATGATTTTCAGTTTTGTATGCTATGCAATCTATGCCGCGCTGGCGCTACAAGCATACGCCGTTCTCCACCCTGCGGGGGGTACTCTTGAAGGCGACGCTCTTACCGCTGCGCGAGCTTCTGCATGGAACATGCTCTACGCTGGATCCATCATTCTCGGTCTCGGCAATGGCACTGTCGAAGCGTTCATCAATCCCGTCGTCGCCACTCTCTTCAACCGCGACAAAACAAAATGGCTGAACATTCTCCACGCGGGCTGGCCGGCTGGTCTCGTTGGCGGTGGTCTCATCTCGATTGTTCTTGGAGCAAATGTCGCCTCTGACTGGCGCATCCTTGTTTACCTCATCGCGATTCCTGCCCTGCTTTACATGGCAATGCTCCTCCGCGCAAAATTCCCCGTGAACGAGCGTGTCGCGGCTGGCGCGTCATATCGGGAAATGCTGGCTGAATTCGGCGTGCTCGGCGCGGCTCTTGCTGGGTTTCTGGTCTTTAAACAGCTCGGCATGGTCTTCGGATGGCCCCAATCCGTGACATGGATCCTTCTGATCGTCTCGGTTGTCGCCTATGGCGTCTACTGTCGCTCGCTCGGTCGCCCGCTTCTTCTCTTCCTTTGCTTGATCATGATGCCCCTGGCCACCACTGAACTGGGAACCGATGGCGCCATCACTGGAATCATGGAGGAGCCCCTTCACGCCGTGGGAGCGAACCCTCTTTGGGTTCTCATCTATACCTCCAGCATCATGATGGGCCTCCGCTTTGTGGCTGGACCCATCGTCCACAAACTCACTCCGTTGGGCTTGCTGACTGTGTGCGCCGCCCTTGCCTGCGTGGGCCTTTTCCTGCTCTCCACGGCCCATGGGATTGCATTCATCTTTTTCGCCGCCACCCTCTATGGCATCGGCAAAACCTTTTTCTGGCCAACCATGCTGGGCGTTGTCGCGGAACAAACCCCGAAAGGCGGAGCGCTCACCCTCAATGCCATTGCTGGCATCGGCATGCTGACGGTAGGCATCCTTGGAGGTCCGCTGATTGGAGAAATGCAGGAACGCTCGATCGAGTCTGCCATCGAGTCAAAGACACCGGGTGTGTATCAGACTGTTTCCAAATCCGATTCGTATTTCTTTGGCACCTATCAGGCGTTGGATGGTGCAAAACTCAAGGCACTTCCCACAGAGCAATCTGAGGAAATCTCGACGATTGCCAAGGGGGCCCGCCAAGGCTCCTTGGCCAAAGTGATCATCTTTCCCGCATTCATGCTCCTATGCTACCTGGGGCTTCTCTTCTGGTTCCGCTCCCGTGGCGGATATAAGGCAGTGAATCTCTCTACGGACCACTAAAGCAACCTCTCACGTTCTCCAATCCGGATCGCTGAGCACTTGGCAATCCGGTTGGTGATTAGTGACAAATTCACCAATCTCGCGGGAGGACATCGTGAAACAGGCGGTTGAAAAGGCGTCGGCAAGCGGCGCGCGAGGATGAACCACCCAGACGTTTTCGAAATGCTCTGCCGGAGACCCATCGGCCGGATTCACAATGTGATTCCCTTGGTGTGAATTTCCCGAGGCCGCCAAAGCTGCGGCACGCAATGACAAACGCCGAGGCCCACTCGAGAGAGGAATATCAATCGGCCAATCAAGAGCGCCCAAGGCAAGGATCGTGCTTGCTCCAGAAGTCAGGAGCGCATTCTCGATCCCGTGGGTAGCAAGAATCCCTCCCATGCGCTCCAACGCAAACCCCTTTCCAATCGCTCCAAGATCAAAAACCCGCCCCGCCTCGTGGCACTCAACCAACGGCCTGACTTCATCCAATGACACTATCCCGGTGACATCTCTTATCATACCGGCACCAGACTTCACGGCATCGATCATCGTCCCGAGGCAAGGATCGAACCGTCCGCCAGTGATGGCGGTGGCTTCGATCGCCAAGCGCAGACACTGGTCACACTCGTCGCTGATATAAAGCGTTTCCCCCTCAATCATCCGATTGATACGGCTAATGTCGCTCCCAGGCACATGCCGGCTAAGAATTCCCTCCAGTTCTTCAAGCTTGAGAAATGCCTCGGAAACCGCCGAGTCAACGGCGACGGGATTCCCTCCGGAGACAAAGATCCGGAATGTTGTCTTCATGGCATCGCTCGTGAACCTTCTCAGGGAAGGGTCATTAAAAAATGGCGCGATCCGAGGAGATCCACTCATTGCGGACTTATCTCCTCTGCCCGGATGTCATGCCTTACAAAAACCGTCAAGGGAACCTCATGACGCAGCCCATTGAAAAACATGTCATGGGAATTGGAGAGATGACGCGCGGCCTCCTCAACGCTTTCGGGCATCGCGATTACCACGCCAAATAGATCCGGAGTTGGCGGCAGGGAATCATAGTAGCCGACCTCACCAACACCACGCAGATACCATGGGAGTGGCCAGTAAGCCTTTCCCACCACAGCAACCCTTGAACCACGGAAGGCGGGTGACTTTTCACTTAATGAACGCAGTCTTTCCCTGAGCGGGTCGACATTTCTTGATGTCGGGGCAAACGCCATTGGGTTCCGCGCATCAGCAGGAAAGCGGAATACCGCTGCCCGCGCCTGGTGGAATTGGAATCCGCCAATGGCAGCGACAAGAGTGAATGCCGCGGTCCATCCTCCCACAGTTGCCCCCCGCAACAAAACCGCTCCGCCTACCCCGGCTAGGACACAAACCTGAAGCCAAGGAACAGTCATCAGCCACGGCGTCTTGTAGGAAATCATGGAATAAACGACCAACTGCACAAGAGTCGATACTGCCAACACTTTGACTAAGGGATTCGCGCGCGCCCAACCACTCCACATGCCGATGAGCGCAAGCACTGCTATTCCGGCTTCTGTCCACCACTGGGGAGCATGGAATTTCGGTAATAACAATAATTCGGCGTAGTAAAACCAAGGTTTCACATGCCCGGCTTCGGTAGAATATTCAAAATATGTTGCAAAAAACTGAAGCGGATTCCCATAGCACGCGACAAGGATGGTCATGAAAGCCAGGCCCGCCCCCACTGCTGCTACCCTTAATTCGCGACCGCGAATCAAGGGCC
>CALAPX010000290.1 GCA_937888355.1 uncultured Spartobacteria bacterium | reverse complement strand
GACCAAGCCGGGCTGAGCTGGGCAAAGGTGCGGCAACTGTGCGATTGAGCCTTCGGGGTTGGCAACGGCTGCCGGCTGGGAAAAACTGACGGGCTCGATGCAGGTCCCCGAACAAACCATGGTTGCCGTATCCCCGCGGTACGAAGTATTGCTCGCCCCGGAATACGCGCAACTGATCCGCTACGCTCCGGACCATGACTTCGTCATGCGCACCATCACGCGGCGCGAGGCCAATGGCCTGCAACTGATGTCCGCCGAAATGGTCATCGCCGGAAAGGATACGAGGAGCGCATTCCCCCTCGCGGAAAAATATCCGATGCATTTCCGCAAAACGTATTTTCCCGGCCGCCTGCGTGGGGACCCTTCCGCCGAGTTTGCCAACCAACAACGCGCCTCGGAAATTCTCGATGCCCCGCCGCCCATTGGTTGCACCGCGGACACCTTTCGTTCCTGCTTTGTGCCCGGAAAACCTTACTCGCGGCTCACCCCCTTCGGGGTCGAACCGGTGGAGAACAATGTGCAAATCGCCGAGGAAGTCCATCTCGCCACGGCCCTCGGCTTGTGGTGGCTCTGTAGCCAGGCTTTCGACAAATTGGTGCGTTTGCACGAGGCCGGCTTGGCTCACGGCGATATGGAGTTGCACAACATTGCCGTGGCGCCATCGCCGGCCGGGGCGGTGCTCATCGATTTCGAACTGGCCAAATGGAAGAAAGACCTGACGGCTGGGGATTGGGACAAAGCGGTGAAGAGCGACTTCATCGAATTACTCAAGGAAGCCGTCTATTTGCAGTGTGCCCTTGGACGTCAACCCGGACCGCTGGCCGATCTGGCCATGGCCCGCATCGGCGAATTGTTCCCGTCGCCCGGACGCTTCGAGCGCAAGATCCGGCGACAGGCCTCGGTCTGAGTCGCTCCCGACGCCTCGGCTCGAACGGCGAATGTTGATTTCGGCCTTCGGCCTTCACCCCTGCGGGGCCGAGTTGCGGTCGATCTGTGCCGCTGTGCGGCGCTCTTCATCCCTCCGAGAGGTTTGCCTGCACTACGTTTCGGCTGTCTCGTCCCGGAAGTGCGGGACTCGGCTCAAGCTGACTTCGGCAGAAGTGGCGGATGGGGAGGGATTGGTCGCGTGAGGCGACCTGTCTAACGGCTCGAACTACGAATGTTGATTTCGGCTTTCTGCCTTCACCCCTGCGGGGCCGACCTTTGGTCGGTCTGTGCCGCTGTGCGGCGCTCTTCATCCCTCCGAGAAGCTTCAAGTTCGCCTGCGGCGAAATGGCGGATGGGGAGGGATTCGAACCCTCGGTGCATTGCTGCACACACGCTTTCCAAGCGTGCGCATTCGACCACTCTGCCACCCATCCTGGAGCAGAAAGAATTAAACACCATGGTCGGGCGGGCCGCAAGGCGGCAGCAAGCGTTTGCGAGGCTTGCTGTTCAGGCTCCGATGGCCGTCATGGAAGGTGGTCAGCGTTGTTGTCGGGTGCGTTTTACTGTGTAGCGCGCGGCCTTCTCGCGAACGTGGAAGCCGATTTCGGGTTTCGACTCATCGGCCGCTTCGTCATCGGGCGGCTCGAGCAAAAGCTGGAGGCGATCCCACAGCGCGGACAAATCCTTATCGTGGAGGAGAAGCGTGCGATCGATCTCTGCCAACCGGCGGAGGATGGCGGCATTCGCTGTCAGTTGCTCGCGCATGCGCACGAAAGCGCGCACGACAAAGACGCTCATCTTCACAGCCTGCGGGGTGCTCAAGATGGTGGCCACCATGATCGCGCCGTGTTCGGTGAAAGCGTAGGGGAGGCTTTTGGAGAATTTGAGGGTGGTGAGGTGGTCGCATTTTGCGACCAGCTCCCGCTTCTCCGCGGGTGTGAGCTGGAACATGAAGTCCCCCGGGAAGCGGCTTTTGTTGCGTTTGACCTGCTCGTTGAGGCGCTTGGTGGTGACGGAGTAGATCGCGGCCAGGTCGGCATCGAGGATGACCTTGCGGCCGCGGATCGTGCGGATGACAGAGTGAATGGTTGCGGAAGCGCTTTTAGACATGGCCATAACTGAACTTAGATTGGCTAACGATTATTGAAAAATGCAAGGGTGGTCTCCGAAGAAACCGCCTGCCTTCCCGAGGTCGAAGCTTTCGCGAGAGATTTAGAGTGAGCAGAGGGATGCTGTTTGACGTCCGGGCCATGCCGCAATGAAAAAGACGGCAGTTCGCCAAGGCCAGCGGACCTTGCCGTTTGCTGGCGATCTGCGGTGGTCAGCGTCGGGAGGTCTCCCACAATTCCATGACCAGGAGGAGGGCGGAGACGGTGGCGGAGACGGTAAGGGCGATGAAGAGGAGGTCGATGAAGGTGTTCACGCCCGCGAGTGGAACATGGGGGGTGGGACATCGGCGGGGGGTGGCCAGATTTTTTTAAGGCTGAAAGTTGAGTTTGAGGCTCGAGTGGAAGGCTTCCCGCCTGCGGACGCAGCAAAATCACTCAGGTTTCCGCACTCATTCCTTTAAACTGAAAAACTCCACGGCCTCTGCCTCGTTACGGCACGGGTGGCGGCTTCCGGCGGAGGTAGTTGATGACAAGGCTGATGAGAGCCAGGGCCACGAGGGTCTCCGCCCACATGAAAACCAAGAAGTCGGGGAGTGAGCCGAAGGGCGGGTTGCCGGGCAGGATGCGCCGCAGGCCGACGATGGCAAAGAGCGTGGCCGACATCCATGGGAGGAAAGCGGGTTGGAAATAGCGAGGGTCGAAAGCGACGACCAGAGCCACCGCGGTACAACCGAGGGCCAGTGCTCCGGCAATGGTCATGAGCAAAATCGTATACCGGAAAGTCGTGGGGGAGCGTCGCACGGTGATGTCCAGTTCAACGGCGTCCGATGTCATAGCATCCGCCACTTCCACCCGTGACACTGCGCCGGTAAAGGTGAATCCAGCGAGCCCCGCATCGGGCGCGGCTTGGATGATCACCGGAAGATGGCGGTATCCTTGCGGTGCGGCAGGATCGGGGGTGGTGACACTCAGGCGGAAATTGAACTGGTAGCGGTCGAATGGAAAGTTTCCCACCGAACCGTTGGTCAGGGTGTCGATGACGTCCGTGGGCGTCATGGTTTGTCCGGGCGCGTAAACGGTTGCCGTCCGGCCTTCGGTGGAGGCGTTGCTGAACGAGACCCGCGCGCCGTCGGCCCGGAGAGTCAAAGCTCGCGTGGGCACGGGACGGCCCTTTTCCCGTAGTCCGCCCGCAGGCTCGGGGATAAGGCGGAGCCAGACCTTCTGCAGGGCCGGGTCAATTTCCAAGATATCAAGCTGTACTATAACATAGTCGGGGACCGGCGGGACTACGCCCGCGAACCGCAATTCCAAGGTCGACTCGGCGCGAAAACTGAACAGCGCCGAAACGTAAGCTGCGATGAACACCACGGCCAGCAGGCTTATCACGGTCCATCGTTTGCGCATTCCGGCGGAATTCATGGCAAGAAATGTCCGCTCACCGGGTGGGATGGGGCAAGAGCAAAGGGTCATGTCCCCGCCGGGAATCGAACCCAGATTTAAGGTTTAGGAAACCCTTGTTCTATCCGTTGAACTACGGGGACGTTGGATAATCAGCACTTTGGGGATCTCGACACACCCGAAATACGCCGATTTAAGGCAATACTTAAGGACAGTCTCTTTCGTCTGCAGCTTGTCTCCTATTTGTAGCAGGGGCCGCGCTGATGCAGACAGACATGCCTTAAGTAACCGCGGGAAGCAAGGCCAAGCCTGTCTCGGGCCGAGCGTTGCCCCACCGATTAAAAGACTGCCGATGACATCCCCCAAAAATCATCTTCGGTGGTCGAAACATCGCAGATCGCACTGCTCTCGACTGGACTGTTGCGGATGACGCTCCTCAGGATAATGGCCAGCTTGCGCCGCCCACCTCGGATTGTGGGCAGAGCTGGCGTGCGGGTGGACGCTGCCCGCGACCCGCCGGAACTCGTCCAGCCGGTCATCAAACCCTGGCTCGAAGATCCGCTCCCCGACTACGACAACGAGCCGGTGTTCCCAGAAAACTGACAACTCTGGCGCCGGGGAGGTGCGCCCTGGGGGCTCGAATTCCCAGCCCACGCACGCACCGTGCCCGCCTTGTCGTGATGCAGGGCGCACACCGCTTGCCAACATTGCATCTGAAAATTTGCGCAGCAAGCATCTGACCAAGAAAACACCCGCTTCCAGCTTCAGACTCCGGATCAACGTCCCGGTAGGCGGAAAGTATTTTCCTCTCAGCTGAATCCGACTCAAGGCAGTCAAAGATCTGTTGAAATATTATATCTCGAGCGCAGATCACTGATTTGCAACTCCATCAAAGGCCAGAAATCCCATGCGTCCACAAATGACTCAGTGGCGTCGACGCCTCGTTGATAAGCCGCGAAAAATTGGTCCGGATGAAAGTGCTCTTCCGTAGATACGTAGGGTGGGGTGAATCCTAGCATGGCGATCATCCAATTAAATCTGGAGGAGTTTCCGGCAGCGAAAGCTGACACACAAAACTCGCCGTTAATCGAGATATCGTAGTCACAGAGGATATGGACCAAGTCGTGACGCACGGTCAAATCCTCGGAAATCCACAGGGGGTCGCCGGGCAAGGGCCAGTCAAATTGGGAATAGAAATCGTAAAAACCTCTTCCCAAAGAACCTTTTGGATAGTCTTTGAGAGATTGATAGCGCGCAAGGACTTGGGGATCACCTTCAGCCTCTTTGATGAGTTTAAGAACCTCGTCATTTCTGCCATTGGGATCGGCACGGGGAAAAGACATCGCGCCCCAGTTTCCGTAGGGCGCAATACTCCATGTTCAAAGCATGCTTTTGACGCGCTCCAATATAGTCCTCCATGAGGTGCGTGTCCTGACCCAGAGCATTCAGAAACTTCTCGGCAATGTAGAGCTTCGTTGTGGAAAAAGGCCGAACGGCATACGGCATCAAGCCAATCAACTGAGCGGCATGCATCCTGTGCAGGTCGTCCTCAACGAGTTCGGCAAGTTCAGCGGGTTGCAAATGCGCATTCTCGTAATCCACCTCAGGGTGCTTGAGGATGATGGATCTGACCCCCTCAATGAGCTCCTTTTCCTCTTCCAAAAGCGGTTCCGTGCCGTGCAGGGAGGCAACGCCATAAAGAGCGCTTAATGTCGCCTTAGACTGAGTTGTACTCCAATCTAATGGATGAATCATTTTCTTGAAAAAGATTCCAAACGGAAAAAATCTGGCTCCTCGACGTGTTGAGTGGGTAGGATGATTTGGTCAAGTTCCCCTCGCCGCGGTGGCGTTCGGGGGGAACCTTAAGGAGTGAACGGCCGGGGGGTCGGTTGGTGTGCGACTTGGAGTCGGTGGTCCGGCCGTTCAGGATGGCCGGGATGAATGCCAATACTCTCTTCAGTCAGGCCCTGGGATTGGGCGGTCAATGGAACGTGGTCAAAAGCGAGATGGACGTTGCGCAGCGGCAGTTGCGCTTGGAGTTGGATTTTCCGGCGGGCACGAAGTTTGCCTGTCCGCGCTGCGGGCAACTTTGCGCTGTGCACGATACGGTCGATAAAGAGTGGCGGCATTTGGACTTCTGGCAGCATCGCACCGATTTGCGGGCGCGGGTGCCGCGGGTGACATGTGCCGAGCACGGGGTCTTGCAAGTGGAAGTGCCTTGGGCGCGGGCGGGCAGCGGGTTCACGTTGATGATGGAAGGAATGATCCTGTTGCTGGCCCAGCAAATGAGCGTGTCGGCCGCGGCGCGTTTGCTGCGCACCACTGACCATCGGCTGTGGCGGGTGATCGATCATTACGTGATGGCCGCCCACCGGGACAAAGACTGGAGCAAGGTGCGGCGCATCTTGGTTGATGAGACCAGTGCCCGTCGTGGCCGGCGTTACGTGACCAACGTGATCGATGCCGAGAGCACTGATCTGCTGATGATGGCCAAGGATCGGGGGGCGGATACCTTGGGCGAGTTTGCCGCGGCCATGACCAAGCACGGGGGCCGGCCCGAGCAGATCACCGAGATCGTCATGGATATGAGTCCGGCCTATATCGCCGGGGCCGCGGCGTATTTTCCCGGGGCCCGCGTGGTCTTTGATGCCTTCCACATCATGAAGATGGCTGGCCAAGCTTTGGACAAGGTGCGCAAGGATGTGGCACGAAAAGGAGGCGATCTGCGCGGTGGCCTCTGGGCTTTGCGGGGCAATGCGTGGACACGCAACAGCGAGCAGCAGGAACGTCGATCCCAACTCATGGCCGCCTATCCGGCCTTGGGACGTGCGGTGGCTTTGCGTGAGTTTTTGCAAGATGCTTTGGCTGGCAGCGACCGCTCGCAACTCGAAGCCTGGCTGGCTTGGGCCCAGCGCTCGCGACTGGCTGCTTTCCGCGATCTGGCTCGCACCATCAAACGCCACTTCAATGGCATCTTAGCCTACATGGAAACCAGACTGACCAACGGCGTTATGGAAGCCATCAACGGCTTGTTGCAACTGGCCAAACGGATCGCCCGCGGCTTCCGCAACTTTTACTACTTCCGGCTCGCCGCTTACCTCAAAGCAGGCGGACTCAACCTTCAGGCGCCTCGCCTGTTACCCACTTGAAACGTCGAAGAGGCAAAAATCTTATCCAGTAACCTCGAAGTCGTCCGCGCGCAATTTGGCCGTTCCGTCCTTCTGGAGTACCCACAATTCCCTATGAATAATTCCTTTGGCTTTGTTCATTTTCCAACTGGCCTTGATGACAGCCTTGCTTGAATCCAAGACCTCGACTTGGGGATCAATGTATTCAACCTCGGCAAAACCGTCACCGATCAACTTTGTCCAGAAAGCCAGAATTTCTGTGCGCCCGTTGAAGGTTCCCATGGGATGGGCGTTCATGACTGCATCGCCTTCATAGGCCTCTGCGCACCCCTGCGCATCCCCGGAATTGAATGCCGCTATCCATCGCGCACTTCCCTCATTCACAGCGGTTACGAGTGCATCGGTTTCTGTTGGAGTTGTCATTATTGTTTGGGTTTGATTTTTAGCGTTTCGCAAGATTAGTACTCGCAAAAATGCTTCCAAGGGAGAAAATTTTGTCCAAGTCGTTTTCACGAAATTAATTCCTTAGCAGTGTATTTCAAGCGGGGCCGAAAGCC
>CALAPX010000289.1 GCA_937888355.1 uncultured Spartobacteria bacterium | reverse complement strand
GATTTGACTGGAACTTTAAGAGCTGCCTTTTTTTTATTATCCCAGCGTGTCGTCGAGAGCCGCAAGGAGGGCATCGATGGACTCTGGAGATTCATCTCCCATATTTGAGAGGCGAAATGTTTTCCCCTTGAGTTTGCCGTAGCCGCCATCGATGGCGATGTGGTGTTTTTCACGGAGGCGCTTGATCCAATCGGCAATATCGACGTTGCGGTTGTTTTTAACGCATGTGAGAGAAAGTGAGCGGTAGCCTTCAGGGGCAAAGAATTCGAAGCCGCGTGCCTTGACCCAATCGTGGACCTTGGCGTTGAGGGCGGCATGGCGGGCGTGGCGAGCCTCAACGCCTTCAGTGAAGATATCGTCAAGCTTCGACTCCAGCGCGTAGATCAGCGAAATACAGGGCGTGCTGGGCGTCATATCCTGCTCCTGATTTTTGGCGAACTCGACGAAATCAAAATAGTATCCGCGATCGTTCTGAGTGGCCGCGCGCGCCATGGCGCGTTCAGAGACAGAGAACAGGGCGAGGCCTGGAGGAAGGGCGAGTGCCTTCTGACTGCCTGATAGGAGGACATCGATGCCGAGTTCATCCATAGGAATCGGCTGTGTGGAAAACGAGGATACCGAGTCCACGATGAACATCACTTCGGGAAACTCCCGCATGACAGCAGCAATCTCAGGGAGGGGATTCCGAACGCCGCAGGAGGTTTCATTGTGGATGAGTGTGAACGCATCGAAGCCGCCTTGGGAGAGTTTTGCACGGACGAGCTCAGGAGTGATCGCTTGTCCCCACTCGACTTGGAGGTCTTCCGCCGCCTTGCCACATCGCTTGCTGACATCGAACCACTTGTCGGAAAAAGCACCGCACATGCCATTCAGCACTTTTTTCTGAACCAGATTGCGAATTGCGCCCTCCATCACCCCCCATGCGGATGAGGTCGAAAGAAAGACCGGGCGGGTGGTTCCAAAAAGAGTCTGCAGGCGGGGTTGGATCCCTCCGTAGAGTTTCTTAAAATCGCCGCTGCGGTGACCGATCATCGGGCGGCACATGGCCTTGTAAGTTTTTTCGGAAACCTCGATCGGTCCAGGAATGAAAAGTTTAATATGGGATGACTCGCTCATGTAGAATAGGCATCCTACGCAATCGCCCTCGCGCATGACGAAGAAATTTTGCAATCCCTGAGGTCTGGGATCATGCTGCGTCCCGATTCACTTCATGCCTGCAAAGTTACCCAAAGCCCCAATTTATTTCGTGAGCGGTTCGGATGAAGCCGCTGTCAAGAAGACAGCAGCTGATTTGGTGGCTGTCATTGCCCCTGGGGCCGATGCATTTGGACTTGAGGTCGTTGATGGAGGGGTTGAGACGGTCGATGCCGCGATTTCCCGGACTTCAGAGACCATGCAGTCACTTGTCACACTTCCTTTTTTGGGCGGCAGTAAGGTGGTTTGGCTGAAATCCGCCACCTACCTTGCAGACACCCAGTGCGGCCGTTCCGAGAATGTCCTTGGTGTTATCGAGTCGCTTTGCGACTTGATCGAGAAGGGCCTTCCTGAGGGGGTGACCTTTGTAATGAGCGCGCCAGGGGCAGACAAGCGGCGATCCGCTTACAAAAGGCTTTCAAAGATCGCCCAAACAACGATCTGCGACAAACCTTCCCTTGGGTTCGGTGCCGGTGAGGGGGAGATTGTGGATTGGACGGCCCGGGAACTCAATAAACACGGCCTGAAATTCACTCTAGAGGCTGCCGAATCCCTTGCTGCGCGGATTGGGCTCGATTCCGGGCGTCTTCTGAATGAACTTCAGAAGATCGAAACGGCATTTGGTTCGGCCCATGAGATCACTGGCGATGATATTCGAGGTCTTGTTCCTGCGACGCGTGAGAGTGGTGTCTTTGATCTAGGAAATGCCATTTCCGCACGCGATTTGCCGCTCGCACTTGAGACCCTTGAACAATTATTCCACCAAGGTGAAAAGGGTGTTGGCATCCTTCTGGCCTCGATTGTACCGACATTAAGAACCCTCGTCGTGGCAAAGCATCTGATGGTGCGCTACAAGCTCCGTCCTCCATCGCGCCCACAGGATTTCGCCGCCAATCTCTCCAAGTTGCCTGCGAGTGAAACTGAGTTCCTGCCTCGTAAAAAGGATGGAACATTGAATTCCTATGGCTTGGGAGTGGCTGCCAGAAATTCTGTGCATTACACTCTTTCGGAACTACAGGGAGCAATTCATGCCTGCGCCGAGGCCAATATGAGGCTCGTGACCGGAGGCGGAGCAGAGAGTGTGATTTTGACCCGCCTGCTGGTCGGGTTGTTGGGGCGCCGCCCTTAAGTCGGTGTAAGGTTTTTTTGGATTTCAACCAACCGTTCAAAGAGCGGTCGCAGACCCTCGGGAATAATCCGGGTGCCGCCCACCACAGCGATGAAATTCGAGTCTCCTGCCCAACGCGGCACGATATGAATGTGAAGATGATCCAACACTCCGGCACCGGCAGCCTTACCTAGATTCCACCCGACATTGAATCCTTGAGCTTTCACCGCTTCACGCAAGAGATGTTGTGCATGAATCGTTAGACTCCAGAGATCCAGCGTCTCACTCTCCGAGATCTCTGCCATATCCACCACCTTTCTGTTGGGAACGGCCATGAGATGCCCAGCGGAGTAGGGGTATTTGTTCATGATGAGGAATGCTGTGTCACGGCGGGCCACGACCAGGTGAGATGCATCGTCATCTGTCGTGGCCGCATCCGAAAGAAAGTCCGTGCCACTTTGGTGTTCTGCTTGGAAGTATTCCACCCGCCAGGGTGCCCAGAGGGATTCGATGTGATCTTTTGGAAACGATTCGTTCATCCCATGAGATTGCCTGCACGAGGGGGGATTGAAAAGCATCCAGGTCAAGATTGCGAGGGATGGAAATCAAGGCATCTGATGCTTGCGAAGCAGGGCTAGGGTTTTTAAGGTTTACGGTTCAATCTATTCACACCAATCCACCCTATGAAATTCAATACCGTTTGCCTCCATGGGGGCACTGCTCCTGATCCCGTGACATTTTCCCGTGCGGTGCCGATTCATCGAACCAGTTCTTTTGTCTTCCGCGATACCGAGCACGCAGCAAACTTGTTTGGTCTAAAAGAGCTCGGAAACATTTATACCCGCCTCATGAACCCCACCCACGACGTTCTCGAAAAGCGCGTGGCGGAACTCGAAGGCGGAGCCGCAGCATTGGCGCTAGCTTCAGGAACAAGTGCGATCTTTTACTCCATTATCAATCTCTGCGCGGCGGGCGATGAGATTGTTTCAGCCAACAATCTGTATGGTGGCACGTTTACCCAGTTCAACGACATCCTTCCACAGTTCGGAATCAAAGTGAATTTTGTCGATCCGAGGGATCCGCAGAACTTCGCTAAAGCAATCACGCCCAAGACCAAACTCCTCTTTTGCGAAACGGTCAGCAACCCGGGCCTCGATATCTCTGACCTTGAGGCAATCGCGGCCATTGCCCACTCCAATGGGATTCCGCTGGTTGTTGACGCCACATTCAGCACGCCTTACCTGACTCGACCGATCGAGTTCGGTGCGGATATTGTTGTCCACTCACTCACAAAGTGGATTGGAGGTCATGGCACCGCGATCGGCGGAATTATGATCGATTCCGGGAAGTTCAATTGGAATTCGGAAAAATTTCCGCTCATGACGCACCCCGATGCCAGTTACCATGGTGTCCGCTGGGCCACCGACATCGGGCCGCTTTGCCCGGTTGCCTATGCCATTCGGATGCGAGTGATCCCACTCCGCAATCTTGGTGCCTGCATTTCGCCTGACAATGCCTGGATGTTCCTCCAAGGCATTGAGACCCTTCCTCTGCGCATGGAGCGGCATTGTGAAAATGCCAATGCTGTGGCTAGGCATCTTCAATCGCATCCGAAAGTCGAGTGGGTTCGCTTCCCTGGTCTGCCAGGCGACCCGAATTTCGAACTCAATAAGAAATACCTCAATGGCAAGGGGGGGTCGATGGTTGTCTTTGGCATCAAGGGGGGCAACGAGTCCGGGCGCAAGTTCATTGAGAGTCTGAAAGTCTTCTCGCATCTGGCCAATGTCGGCGATGCCAAGAGTCTCGCGATCCATCCTGCCACGACGACACATTCGCAACTCACCGCAGAGCAGCAGGCGGCAGGGGGCATCACGCCAGAGCTTGTTCGCCTTTCTGTCGGCATCGAGGATATCGCAGACATTCTTGCCGACCTCGATCAAGCCTTC
This sequence comes from uncultured Spartobacteria bacterium, assembly GCA_937888355.1. GTDB lineage: Bacteria > Verrucomicrobiota > Verrucomicrobiia > Chthoniobacterales > Terrimicrobiaceae > UBA967. The sequence continues at coordinate 1,506 of CALAPX010000289.1, read as the reverse complement.
GATGCCTGATCATCTCCCAGTGCTCGAAACCCGGTTCTTCAATTATGGAGGACCGGGCACCCCTGTGGTATTACGCACGGGAGCAATCCTTCCGGACGTGACTCTCGCCTACGAGACCTACGGCACGCTTGCGCCGGATGCATCGAATGCCATCCTGCTGTTCCACGCCATGACTGGCAGTCAACATGCCGCCGGTTGGAACCCTTCTGTTCCTGGGCTCTCTGTGGAGTGGAATGATGAGTGTCAGACCGGGTGGTGGGATGCCTTCATCGGTTCCGGCAAGGCGTTGGACACCGATAAATATTTCGTTATTTGCGCAAACTATCTCGGTGGTTGCTATGGATCGACGGGGCCCTCATCAATCAACCCTGAAACTGGGGCTGCTTTTGGGGCCTCGTTTCCGAGACTCGAGTTTGCCGATATTGTCGATAGTCAGGTCAAATTACTCGATCATCTTGGGATTCATCGGGTGCGAGCCGTCTGTGGCGCATCGATTGGAGGGCTTATGGCGTTGGAGTTTTCCGTGCGTTTTCCAGAGAGATCCGAGTCGGCTATTTTGTTAGCGTCAGGCATGGAGGTTCAAGTGTTGCAACGCCTCATGAATTTCGAGCAGATTTTTGCCATCGAATGCGACGGGGGTTTCCTTGGCGGGGATTACCTTCCCGGCCCTGGTCCTGTGCGTGGCCTCGCGTTGGCTCGGATCATTGCCCACAAGACCTTCATTAGTTTCGACACACTCGGCGCACGCTCGAGGGATGAGATTCAAGTTCCCGGCGATCACTTTGGCGCTTATCCGCTGACTCATCCGGTTGAGTCCTACATGCTCCATCAAGCGAACAAATTTGTTCCCCGTTTCGATGCCAATTCCTATTTGAGGATTGTTGAAGCCTGGCAGCGCTTCGACTTGGCGCATGCCAGTGGTGTCCCTGACTTGCAGAGCGGGCTTGAGCGGTGTGCAGGCCTGCGTTTTTTGATTTTCAGCATCGCCTCGGATGTCTGTTTTTACCCCGAGGAACAGGAGCGTTTGGCCCAGTGTCTTGAGCTTGCTGGAGCCGATGTCACTTTGAGGCGCGTGGATTCCGCTAAAGGGCACGATTCCTTCCTGCTTGAACCGGAACTCTACGAGGCGGGAATCCGCGATTTGTTGGGCTAAGAAGGGACCCTGATCCAACGCTGCTCCGGAAAAAATGGAAGAGGAGCCGAATGAAGGCGGAGGGCTTCCTGGCCACCAAGTGTAAGCCAGTATTCGCAGACGTCGGTTTTTACGACCTTCTTGGCGCGTTGATCATAGTGTTTTCGAATATCCTGCACGCGCCAACTTGAGGCAGTGGGCTTGCGAATCCCCTGCCATTTCAGATCCCCTTCACTCCAACCAAATTCAGCCATTGCTTGGGGAACCACTTTCAAATGCCCCAGAAGGACGCCATTGTTGGCTGATACCTCGAGGAGGCATCCGTCAAAAGTATCGCCAACGCGCTTCCAGATGCCTTCGAGACCCGCTTGAGA
>CALAPX010000288.1 GCA_937888355.1 uncultured Spartobacteria bacterium | reverse complement strand
CTGTAATTCACTTCATCAAGGGTTTTTGTAACAAAAAATGCTCTTACCACTTCTGATCTAAACTGGGCAAGACCCTACCCTTATTTTCTTTGGGTATCCACTAACTTATGGATTTTTTATGGCCTATGTTGGGTGCTGCGAAGGGTTTTATGTGCAATCTATTGAGCTTGTGATGCCGATCCTTGTCGGGTTGCTGGGGGCAGGCTTGATCGCCTTTGGGCTCTGGAAGCGTTTTCCAGGGAGTTGATCCTAAACAAATTTGGGGTAGCCAGTGACAGCGCCCATCGTCCTTCAGGTTCTATGGGATTGATTCAATAAACTGGACGGGAATCCACTCTGATCTCCGATGAAAATTTGGGTGGGTGAGTGGCGATGTGGAGGAAATGGTGGTTTGGTCGCCCGTGTAGTCGTAGCGGCCGAAATTTAAATCCCAGATGGAGTTATTTAAACTTCCAACAGGTTTTGAGAAGGCGGAGAAGAGAGAAATTCGGCCGAGCACTTGCCAGCCTTGCGGGGTTGTGCGTGAGATGGCTTTCGCTGTTCGGTCTTGGATAATATATGGAGTAACACCATCCGGCGAGGTATTTGCAGCAGCCAAGGCGGTGCTTTCTGGCCAGAGGAGGTGAAGGGCCATTTCATTTGGGGCCGTGTGGTATTCGATGTAGGCGGGCTCTTGCGGGATGCCGGCGAATACTTCCAACACATCCCCGAGAAGCCAAAGGCGTTGATTGTGTGCAGTGGCTCGGGTTGATGGGTGGGCATCCTGCAGGGTTGCAAAATAAAAGAAATCTGCGCCATGCCACCCGATGCGGACAGATCCAGGTAGAAATGATGCATCGGGGCAACTCAGCCATTGTTGAGAAAACTCAAGAACAGGGGTTTTTGCAAAAGTGGATACAAGATCTTCCCAGCACTCTGTGGGTGCTATTGGGAGAACTGGACAGGGTAGTGGGCGGCGAGATGAGTTGATCGGCTCGGGCATGGATTGCGGCGTTATCACTCATCCGCCTCGCAGCGTCAATGCGGGGGAATGGATTTCCAGTCGAGCTCCTCATTAAAGAGCGGTTTTGAGGTTTGCGGCTGGAAAGGGGAATCGGTAGCTTCGTTGTTGTGTCAGAGTCTGCAGAGATAAAAGTAAGGAACTACGAGCGCCGTGATCGCGAGGCGATCCGTCATTTGTGCTGTGAGACGGGGTATCTCGGCAGCCCGATTGATCCGGTGTTTGAGGATCGCGAACTTTTTGCGGACTACTTGACGGCTTATTACACGGACTGGGAGCCTGAAGCCTCCTTCGTGCTCGAGCAGGATGGCGTGGTGAAGGGCTACTTGCTTGGGTCGAGGCGTCCGAAGCTTCAACAGTTTTATGGATTCTTTCAGAATTTGCGCCTGTTTATGAAAGGAATGCTTCGTTACCGTGGCTACCGTCGGGAAACGCGTGAATTCATTCACTGGATTCTAAAAAATTCCTGGAGGGAGGTGCCGGCGGCCCCTCGGCGAACGGCTCATTTCCATATCAATCTCCTGCCCGAGGCCAAAGGGTTGGCCGGCTCCAACGGGATGCTGAATGCCTACTGTGATTTTTTAAGGGCACACGGAGAGAAGGCGGTTTTTGGGCAGATGGTGACCTTCGCATCGCGACGGGGAGTGAAGCTCTTTGAGCGGTTTGGGTTCCAAGTGCTCGAAAAGCGGGAAATCACCAAATACCGGGGGAAATATCCCGAACCTGTCTACCTGACTACGGTGATCAAGTATTTGTCGGATTCCAAAGGCGATGCCTTGGTTGAAACTTAAAGGAAATTTCCTTTGCAATCGAAGAGCCATTGATTTAAGACGAGTCAGGGTTATGAGGTCTTGTTTTTTTGTTTTAGGGTTCCGCAGGGTATTTTCACAGAAAATACGATTGATTTCCTTTATAAAAATTGATTCCCCCATGACTGATCAGGGGAATCATGAGATTTAAGATTCTCAGTTATACGATCGTTTCCGATCATAAAATTCAACTTGGGCTACGGCCCGCTCATCCACAGCAACCCCTTTGCCCCATGCTTTCGGATGTCTCGATATCGCCATGCGCATACGAGTCTTCTTCACCCGATAGCTATGACACTTGGAACATTTGTTAAAAAATTCGCGCAACATGTTCTCCCCATATCTCTTAAGCTGCTTTTTGCCATTGGGGTAACGGCGCTTACGGCGTGCTCCACCTTGGATGTGGTTGGCACGCCTGCAAATCCTGAGCGCTGGCTTGAGCGTGAGGTCAATGCCTGTCTTCCTACGGCGATTGTCTTCAAGGAATCTCTGAAGCGTTATGGAGTTTGGGCCGAGGTGTTAACCTACAAGGCATACGATCCAATTAAAAACAAAACCGAGTCACATGCGCTGGTTGTGTTCAACTATCCCCCCGGAAAGGACAGTTACTGGACGTATGACTATGAGGGATCGTTCAAAATGGGACCGACGGGATCAAGCGTCGGCGGGCAACATGGAGTGGCTCCTTCCGAGGCTGCTTCGACCGGGGCGGCCATAGATGTGCGGAATCCGAAAGAAATAGCTCAGCTGGCTGAGATAAGCCGGTTCAGATCCTATAGAAATATTCTGGAGGCCGGCTTTTTGAATTAGGCTGGATTAAAAGGTTAGAGCGTCGTTTTGCGCTCCAGCACGGCGACCATCCCAGTGACCCCACCGCCGGCCTCGTAACAATCGAGTTCGGTGAGGCGTCTGGCATGGCGTCCGCCATCAAATGGCGTGTCGAGCCAGATATCGACGATCTCTAAGGCGAGTTCGAGCGGGATCATGCGTTCGCCGATCGAGAGGGCGTTGGCGTTGTTGTGGCGGCGGGAGAGTTCTGCAGTTTCGTGAGTCCAACAAAGGGCGCAGCGGATGCCTTTGACTTTATTCGCGGCGATGGCTTCCCCATTTCCAGAGCCCCCGAGGACAATGGCGCGCGCGCTTTCGCCCCTGACAACAGCCTCCGCGGCAGGAATCACAAAGACGGGATAGTCGGTGCTTTCGGTGCTGGCGCAACCGAAATCCAGGATGGTATGTCCCTTGGCTTTGAGGTGGGCGATGATGGCTTCCTTGTAGGCAAAGCCAGCATGATCGCTTCCGATACTGATCTTCATGAGGCGCAGGCGGAAGGCACCGGAACGTCAGAATAAGGGGCCTGTGGAGTGAGACCTAGCGATTCAAGCAGTGTGCGGTCTTCATCGACACCAGGATTGGTGGCAGTGAGCAGTTTGTCACCGTAGAAAATGGAGTTGGCCCCAGCGAATAGACAAAGGGCCTGCCCTTCACGGGAGAGACGATCGCGACCGGCGGAGAGGCGGATTTTTGCCTTCGGCAGCACGATGCGGGATGTGGCGATGAGGCGCACGAGTTCAAAAATGTCGATTGGCGGGGTCTTGGCGAGCGGGGTGCCTTCGATCGGCGTCAGGCAATTGATCGGCACGCTTTCAGGTTCGGGATCAAGCGAGCAGAGAACCTCCAACATGCTGAGGCGGTCGGTTTCGTTTTCACCCATGCCGATGATGCCGCCGCAGCACACGCTGAGGCCGGCACGTTGGACCGAGCCGATGGTATTCAGCCTGTCTTCGAATGTGTGGGTGCTGACGATCTTTTTGTAATGCTCGGGGGAGGTATCGATATTGTGATTGTAGGCGGTGAGGCCGGCCTCCTTGAGCTTGCGGGCCTCAATGTCTCCGAGTTGGCCGAGGGTCACGCAGACTTCCATGCCAAGCTTGGACACTTCGCGCACGGTTTCGATCATGGTTTCAAATTTCGGGTCGCCATCGCGCACGCCCTTCCATGCGGCTCCCATGCAGAAGCGCGTGGAGCCATTCGCCCGGGCGCGCTCGGCCACAGGAAGTACCTCTGCGGTGCTCATGAGGGATTCTTTTTGGAGGCCCGTATTGTAGTGGGCGCTCTGAGCGCAGTAGCCGCAATCCTCGCTGCAGCCGCCAGTCTTCACGCTGAGCAAGGTGCAGAGTTGGACTTCGTTTTTCGGCCAGAATTCGAGAAATATCCTGCGGCTTTCCTGAATCAGGTCGAAGAGTGGGCGGTGGTAAATTTTTTCGAGGGTTTCCAGCGTTTGTTTCACGATGCGAGGTTTTAGTCGTGGGCAGTGATCGAGTCAATCGGCGGCTGGAGATGCATCGCGTTTTTGATAGAGGCGTAGCGTTTCGCGTTCCTCCCGGCCGGGGTATGTTGGAATCGAGGTGCGCGACTGCAAGGTCTCAAAATAGGGGGCAAAGAATCGGTTGATTTCGCTGTCGGGGCAGGCGAATGGCGGTGCGGCGTGATCTGGATTGTCTGGATTCGAATAGAAAACCGCCAACAGGAACCCTCCAGGCCTCAGTGCGGCGCTGGCGGCGTTGACATAGTCTTGGCGGCGATATGGCGGGAGCGCGCAGAGGCACGTGTGCTCGAAAATCCAATCAAACGGCCCATAGGAATTGGCATCACCCGCGAGGAAATCACCAAGGAGGTAGCGCTCGGAGGCGGCCTGGGGAAATGATTCCGCCAAGCGGATTGCCGAGGGAGCGATATCGATACCAAGGACCTCAGCGCCTCCCGTGGCAATGGCGCGGACGTCGTGGCCGCCTCCGCAGCCCGGCACCAGCACCTTGCCGGCGATCGAATTTTTGCTCAACCAGTCGAGAAGGGCAGGATGCGCGTGCGGCTTGATCCAAGGCGTGTCGCCGGTGGTGTAACGGAGCTCCCAGTCAATGCCGGCGCCAGCGGGTGCCGAGGGAGATGCCGTATTGGTATTTTCTTGAGTGTTCACGAATGAGAAAAGGCAGGTTGGTGGAGTGCTCGAGTTTGAAGTGCGGCGCAAGGTGTGAAGTGAGAATCTCGAATGACGGTGCTGATTCTTGCAATCCTCCTAGCCAGTTTTTCCGTGGGGTGAATTCCTCCAGCCACGAAAATGGGGTGGCGAGGAGCAACTGCCCGCCGGGGGCAACGAGGTCTGGCAGGCGCTTCAGCAAGCGTGACGGCTGCGGCAACCGGCAAAGCAGGTTCGCGGCGAGGACGACATCGAAAGAACCAAGGTCCGCTGGAAGGTCCATGGCATCTTCGGTTTGAAAACGCGTACGGGTGGGGTCAATGCCATCGGGCAGTCGAGCGGTGAAAGGGCGTTGTCGCAGGCCTTCCGCTGGCACGGTGGCCTCGATCGATTTGAGCGTCCGCATCGTTTCCGCTGCCTCAATGAACGCACGGGAAAAATCGATGCCGAGGACATCAGTGATCATGCGCGAGAGTTCGAAGCTCGAGCGCCCAACCGCGCAGCCAAGATCCAAAGCCCGCTGAGCGGGGTGTGATCGATCAAACAATTCCGAAACCAGCCTCGTGGCGAAATTCCACGCATTTTCGGGCAAGGGCAATCCCTCGCTTCCCTCGGGATGCGGAACGTAATGGAAAAACAAATAATCCGCGACTAGGCGGTCGGTCTCGTAGGGATTTTGCATCACTTTTGGAGGGTTATGCCGCTTTTTGGCTCTAATGGCGAGACAATGCCCCGTAGGAGATTACATGAAGGAGGCTAACTTGTGAGCTCATGTAAGGTCAGGGAAAAGAGTTTCATTTCTCAGAATCATAAGCTGCCGCGTCATGAACTGGTTGTACCGATATTCGTTATTGGCGGAAAAGTTACCCTGGGAATATTGGGTGATCATCCAAGCCTCTCGGATTTGCAGGGCGGGGACCTGAAGCACATCGTCGACTTTAGAAGTGTTTACTCAACAGTTTTAGCGAAATGGCTGAATGCCAATCCGGAAGTGATACTTCAGGGCAAGTATGAGCAGATGGCTTTTTTGTGAAGTAAGGGGATTTACAACCCCAAGAAGTTTTTCAGCATTTGCTTCCCGTGTTGGGTGAGGATCGATTCGGGGTGGAATTGGACGCCGTAGACGGGGAGGTCGCGGTGGGCGAGGCCCATGATTTCACCTTCGGCGGTTTCGGCGGTGATTTTCAGGCAAGGGGGGAGGGTTTCGCGTTTGACGATGAGGGAGTGGTAGCGGGTGGCTTCGAAGGGGCTGGGGAGGCCAGCGAAGACATTCTCGCCAGTGTGGAGGATGGGCGAGGTTTTGCCGTGCATGAGGCGCGGGGCGCGGATGACTTCGCCTCCGTAGACTTGGCCGATGCTTTGGTGGCCGAGACAGACACCGAGGATCGGGATTTTCCCGCCGAATGCGCGGATCGTGTCGCAACTGATTCCTGCTTCTGTGGGGGTGCAGGGACCAGGGGAGACAACGATTTTCTCAGGGGCTAGTTGGGCGATGTCGGCAGTGGAGATTTCATCGTTTCGCTTCACGAGGAGGTCGGCGCCGAGTTCACCGAAATACTGGACGAGATTGTAGGTGAAAGAATCGTAGTTATCGATGACGAGAATCATGGGGTCCTCCTGGCGCGGTCGATAGCGCGCATGCCTGCCATGGCTTTGTTGACGGTCTCCTGGTATTCGCCTTCCGGGGTGGAATCTGCGACAACGCCTCCGCCGGATTGAACGTAAGCTTTGCCGTCCTTGAGCAACACGGTGCGGAGGGCGATGCAGGAGTCATGGTTGCCATCGAATCCGAAATAGCCAACGGCGCCCGAGTACGAGCAGCGTTTGCTTTTTTCGAGTTCGTTGAGGATTTGCATGGCGCGTACCTTCGGCGCCCCAGAAACGGTGCCTGCGGGGAAGGTGGCCCTCATCACGTCAAACGCGCTGCGGCCGCCGGCGAGCTTGCCCGAGACATGTGAGACGATGTGCATGACGTGGCTGTAGCGCTCGATGGTCATGAAGTCGGTGACCTTCACCGAGCCGAATTCCGCGATGCGGCCGACATCGTTGCGGGCGAGGTCGACGAGCATGAGGTGCTCGGCACGTTCCTTCGGATCGGCCATGAGGTCGGCGGCGTTGGCGTTGTCCTCTTCCGCAGTGGTTCCCCTGCGGCGGGTGCCGGCGATGGGGCGGATCTCAACAAGGTCGCCGGTGAGGCGCACGTGGACTTCCGGCGAACTGCCCACCAGGGAGTACCCTCCAGGGCAGCGCAGGCAGAACATGTAAGGCGAGGGGTTCACAAAACGCAACGAACGATACAGGTCGAGGGCGTCATCGGGAAATTCCGTCTCGAAGCGCTGGGCGAGCACGATCTGGAAAATATCCCCGGCGCGGATGTATTCCTGAGCCTTCTCGACCATGGCATGGTATTCCCCCCGGGTTGTGTTCGATGTCGCCGGGGAAGCCGGCGGGGTGGTCTCGGTAAAAATGGGGTCGAAGGCGAGGGGACGGCGCAGGTTTTCCAAAATGCCCTCGATCCTCGCTGCTGCGGCGTCATAGGCTGCTCCGGGCTCTCCTTCATGAGGAAAAACATTCGCCACAATACGAATCCGGCGCCGACGGTGGTCGAAGACGATCACCGTTTCGGTGACCATGAAAAACATGTCGGGGATTCCGAGCTCGTCCTGTGGTGGCGCTGGGATGGTTGGCTCGAACCAACGGATGCAATCATACCCCAAATAACCCACTGCACCTCCAAGGAACGGCGAGACGGCGGGGTCGAATGCCATGTGATAGGGAGCCATCCACTTTTCCAACTCATCAAGAGGATCTCTCGTGGCGTCAAAAGAACGGCTCGCACCCCCCTCAAGAATGGTAATTCGTTTTCCCGTAGCAGTGAAGGTCGCCTTTGCCCCGAAGCCGAGGAATGAGTAGCGGCCGACCTGGTCGCTTTGCTCGGCGGATTCGAGCAGGAACGATGGAGCCTCGCCACAGAGTTTGGCAAAGGCGGAAACCGGAGTGTCCGAATCGGCAACGATCTCGCAAGAGAGCGGCAGGACGCTGGCCGTGGCCGCCTTTTCAAGAAAAGCGGAGCGCGGCGGATCAAGAGGGATCATGAAAATGAAACCTTCGGGGCCTGACGCTCGGCAGCATTGTCGACTTCAAATAGCTCGGCGGCAGAGAAGTTGAAGATTCCCGCAATGATAGACGTGGGGAAAAGCTCGCGCTTCGTGTTGTAAGTCATCACCGAATCGTTATAGGCCTGCCGGGCGAAGGCGACCTTGTTCTCCGTGGAGGTAAGCTCCTCGGTCAGTTGCATCATGTTTTGGTTGGCCTTGAGGTCGGGGTAGTTTTCCGCCACGGCCAAGAGGCGGCCAAGAGCGCCGGTGAGGCCTGCCTCTGCGCCAATGAGGTCTTTCATGGCGGAGGGATCGCCAGGATCCGCTGCTGCCCGTGAACCGGCCGCTTGAGCGAGGTTTCGGGCTTGTGTGACGGCCTCAAGGGTCGAAGCTTCGTGTTGCATGTAGGCCTTCGCTGTTTCGACAAGGTTCGGAATGAGGTCGTAGCGGCGCTTGAGTTGAACATCGATCTGGGAGAAGGCGTTTTTAAAACGGTTCCGCAAGGTGACCAGTTGGTTGTACTGGCCAATGACAAAAAGCAGAAAGAGGCCCGCCAAAGCAGCGAGAACGACAAGAAAGACGATAAACGCACCCATGAATGCAGTTTGCCCAGCGGCGGGATGCCACGCAATCCCAAAAAGGCACACGGCAAGAGCTTGTGAGCACGGGATAAGATCAATTCCCGCTTGTGGGCATGGCGTGGCACGCATAGTGTCTTCACTAATGATTGCGCAGCGCAGTCCCGAAAACAACGGCCCACTGACATGGATCGGATCG
>CALAPX010000287.1 GCA_937888355.1 uncultured Spartobacteria bacterium | reverse complement strand
GATCGCCATGCAGCGGATGATGCGCGCCCTCCGCGAATTCCGCATTCGTGGGGTAAAGACAAACATCCCTTTTCTGGAAAATGTCATCCAAAATCCAGTTTTCCAGGCCGGTGATGCGACGACCACACTGATCGACACGACCCCGTCGTTGTTTGACTTCCGGCTTCGCCGCGACCGGGCCACAAAGCTTTTATCGTTCCTTGCCGATGTCTCGGTAAATGGCAATCCGCAAGCCAAGGGGCATCACATCTCCGAGATGATGGAGCCTGCGCGCCGTCCCGCCTGTGACCATACGCATCCTGTGCGTGACGGATCGCGTCAATTGCTCCTTAAGCTCGGACCTGAAAAATTTGCCATGTGGGTTCGTGGCCGGAAGGAACTTCTCTTAACAGATACGACATTTCGTGACGCGCATCAGTCACTCCTGGCCACCCGTGTGCGCACTTACGATATGCTTGCCGTGGCTGATGCCGTTGCTCATCGCGCTCCGGAATTGTTCAGCTTGGAGATGTGGGGCGGAGCAACATTCGACGCCTCCATGCGGTTCCTGCGCGAGGACCCTTGGGAACGTCTCCGCGAATTGCGCAAGCGCATTCCAAATATTTGTTTCCAGATGCTGCTTCGAGGTTCGAATGCCGTGGGCTACTCGAACTATCCCGCGAATGTAGTGTCCGGCTTTATCCGGCACTCGGTCGATTGCGGTATGGATATCTTCCGGATTTTCGATTCGCTCAACGACCTGCCTAATATGCGTGCCGCGATGGATGCCGTTCGAAAGACCTCAGCGGTCTGCGAGGGGACGATTTGCTACACAGGCGATATTCTTGATCCCAAGCGCACAAAGTATTCGCTGAAATACTATGTCTCCCTGGCCAAAGAACTGGAGAAAATGGGGGCGCATATGCTTGCGTTGAAAGACATGGCCGGTCTTTGCCGACCATTCGCCGCACGCGCACTTGTGAAAGCCTTGCGAGAAGAGATTGGCATGCCAGTGCATTTCCATACACACGACACAAGTGGTGTGAATGCTGCTTCAATCCTGCTCGCGGCTGAGGCTGGTGTCGATGTGGCAGACGCCGCCATTTCCTCGATGTCCGGATCCACCTCTCAGCCTAATCTTAATAGTATCGTTGCCGCGTTGCGTCACACGCCCCGTGATCCGGGCCTGGATTTGGATGCATTGAACGAATTTGCCGATTACTGGGAACAGGTACGTCCCTTTTATGCCCCATTCGACACGTCACCACGGAGTGGGAGTGCGGAGGTGTATCTCCACGAGATGCCTGGCGGGCAGTTCACAAACCTCAAGGAACAGGCCGCCAGCATGGGGCTCGCCCACCGGTGGCCCGAAATCGCGCGTTGCTACGCCGAGGTTAATGCCCTTTTTGGTGATATTGTTAAAGTAACGCCATCCAGCAAAGTGGTTGGTGACATGGCGCTGTTTCTTTTCACGCGCGGCATCAAGCCTGTCGATGTGCCGAATCTCGAGCCCGGCACACCATTTCCGGAGTCCGTGAAAGACATGCTCGCTGGAGGATTAGGCAAACCAATGGGCGGATGGCCACCCAAACTTGTGAAGGTAGTTCTTGGATCCACGAAGCCCAAATCTGCAAAGGCCCCTAAAGTCGACCTGGCCATGGTGCGTTCCGAACTTAGCACCAAGCTCAAGCGCGAGGCGACGAATGACGACCTCTATAGCCACTTGATGTACCCCGACGTGTTTACAGACCTTGTGAAGTTCGGCCGTGAGTTCGATGATGTCAGCAAACTTCCCACTCCATCGTTTTTCTACGGTCTCAAGCCCGGTGAGGAAATTTCGATCGATATCGAGCCCGGAAAGACGCTGTTCGTGAAGCTCATCAATATTGGGGAACCTGCAAAGGATGGCCGTCGCATTGTTTCCTTCGAGCTGAATGGAACACCACGCGAGGCGACAACGCTCGATCGATCCCTCAAGACAAAAGTCATTGAGCGCCGGAAGGCTGACCCCTCCAAGCCAATGGAGATCGGGGCCCCTATTCCTGGAATGATTAGTTCCCTTGAGTGTGGTGTTGGGAAGCGGGTCTCAAAGGGTGATAAGGTGCTAACTCTCGAAGCGATGAAAATGCAGACGACCTTGTATGCCCCAGTGACAGGGGTTATCTCCGAGGTGTTTGCCCAAGCCGGCGAGGCGGTCGATGCGGGCGATCTCTTGGTGAAGATGAGGGTCTAGGGAAGGCGTGCCCAAAGAGACACAGAAGGCACTCGAGTGGGGTAATCCGCTTGAGCCGGAGCGCATTCAAAGCGCGTTCCGGGCGGGAGTATTTTGCGTGCCTGTGACTCAAGGCAGGCTTCGTTCCAAGCCAAGCAATTGGTCGACAGAAGAAGGGAGGCGCTGGGAGAAGAGACAGCCAGTGCATCGGTCAATATCTGCTCGAAATCTCGCTCAAAACGAAATGTTTTGCCACCCCCGCCGCGGCCAAATGTGGGGGGATCCAAGATGATTGCATCAAAGGTTTCACCACGCTTGGCAAGACGGCGCAGAAATGTCGGGACATCTTCGGCAACAAACCGGTGACCGCGTGTATCGATTGAGTTGAGATCAAAATTCAGCCGGCCCCTGCCGAGTGATGATTTGGAAATGTCCACATTCAGGGTTTCCGCGCCACAGTTTGCCGCCGCAACCGAAAATGCGCAGGTGTGGGCAAAGGTGTTAAGTAGGCGTTTTGGGGAAAGTTCTGCGAGAAAGATTCTGTTGGAGCGCTGGTCTGTGAAGAGGCCAGGATTGTAGCCGAGACTGAAATCGATTTCGTAGCGGAGTGAGTTCTCGCTGACGATGCGTTTTGGGGACTCGGGATTTCCCGAAAGCAGGGTCGGGGTATCATCAACACCGGGAGCAGTCACGAGACGACGGAGATACACGCTGTCGCATGCAAATGAGGTCTTGCGGGACCAGTCGATCAGTTCAGTGAGGAATTCATGATCAGTTCTGCTGATGCGCGTGGAAATAAGCGCGGCAGCGCCATAGCGTTCGATCCAGAATCCCTCCCCTGAGGCGATCCGGTAGGCATTGGTGCCATGGGCCTCCAAGAATGCTCCAGCGGAAGGTTCGATCCACCATGACCCATGGTTCATGTGTTGGGAAGATGAGGGGGCATCGGGCAATCTAGTGTATCGGCAGCTGCCCGGAGAAATTCGAATTGCGTGTCATTGACCTCGCCATCGTGGACAACAACTGCCTTGCAGCATTCAAGAATGGACTTTTTGACGGATGGGGAAGCTGAACACAGTCGGGTGAGACATTTGTCAAACTCCAGCAAGTCTACTTGAGGAATGCGGGCCAATGGAAATCCCTTTGCGTTTGATCCGAGGGCATGAGCCCCCGCGGCAAATGCGGCATCGAGCGAGTCGTTGTCTTGAGTTGCATCGGCGTTGGCTATTGCCGAAAGAAGGAAATTCAAGTCCGGCAGGAGTGGGGTGATGGTGCGGTGGCGAACCCGTGTGGGCTTTGGGTTAACAAATGATGAGTCGAGATGGCGGATGAGGAGTTTTTGGAGAGTGTATTCGAAAAGGTTGATTTCACCATCTGCCGCGATGAGCGACTGGATATTTTGCCGGAAGGAACCGTATTGCTCCTTAGAAAGATCGCGCAGAGTGGGGATAGACAGTTCCAGAAGGGCGATTTTTTGGGATGAGGAAAGTGAGGAGAGAGAAGTATGGCGCTCTGACAGGTCGTTGGTGATGGCATGTCCCACACGCAAAATTTCCAATTGGTGCTGTTGAATCAAAGAATCGTCCGAGAGGAGCAGAGCATAGGCAAGAAGGGTGGCACTCTGAAGCTCATGTGAGGCTGAGACCGCTGCTGAGGGGAGTGAACCAAGAAGGGAAGCCGCTGCCGCAAGGTGGATGTCTCCCGGCGCGGGGGAGTTGTTTTTATAAGAGGATTGGGAGGGGAGGGGAGGGGGCACGGGTTCGGCGAGTGTCTTAAGGTCCAGGTGGGGATTGATCGCCGCGATACGAACTGGAATCGGGGGGTGCGTAGCAAAAAGGCCGAACCATGCGGTTTTTAGAGCATTTCCAAAAAACATATGGCTCGCTTCTTGGGCGCGTGGTGAGGTTAACCTCGAGGAGTGCGATTCAATTTTTGCCAGCGCACCGGCGATTCCTCGTTGGTTGCGGGTGAATTGAACTGCCGAGGCGTCGGCTAGGAATTCACGTTGTCTACTTACTGCCGCTTTGATGAGTTTCGAGAAAAACACGCCGATCCAGCCTACGATAGAGAGGATTGCACCCGCCGCGATAAGGATAGCGAGCAGGGACCCTTCATTCTTGCCACTCCGAGAGCGGGGACGGCTTAAGGCCGCCATGCGAACCAGGACGCCGCCGATCAGTGCTAGGAACAGGATGCCATGCAGAATACCGATGAGACGGATATTCAGGCGCATGTCGCCATTGAGAATATGGCTGAACTCGTGGGCGATGACGCCTTGAAGTTCGTCGCGGGTGAGGAGATCGATGCATCCGTGGGTGACTCCAATTGCGGCATCGCTTGTGCTGAAGCCCGCGGCAAACGCATTGATGGCGGGATCATCGAGGATATAGACCGAAGGCACTGGAACCCCCGAAGCAATGGCCATTTCCTCCACGACATTCAGAAGTCGGCGTTCGGTTGGATTGCCCGTGCCCGGGTTGACGGGTATGCCCCCCAGCATCTCGGCAACGACTCGCCCACCCTTGGAGAGTTCTGCCAACTTGACCAGACTTCCGATCAGAACAGCAGCGATTACCCCACCGGAGGTAATGCCCAGAAGACCAAGGTTGTCGAAGCGTTCGCCGGTGAGGATGCAAAACCCGATATGGATGGCAGCAATGATGCCTGCCACGGCAAGGGCGAAGTAAAAAATAAGCCACTTCGTGCGGCGGCGGGCATTTTCCTGACTATCGAAAAAATCCATACGCAGACGGAAATTGGTGGCGCCGGGGCACGGCGTGGGAGGTTAACGAATGCTATCTCGACCAGTCCAAGGCGCCTTTCTTGATGGCGTAGACGTAGCCGAACAGGAGGACAGTCACAAAGCACAGCATGCTCCAGAGGAGGCTTGGCCCATGTGCTGCCACGAAGTCCTGGAAGATCACAGCCCATGGATACATGAAGACAACCTCGATATCGAAAATAATGAAGAGCATTGCCACGAGGTAGAACTTAACGCTGAAGCGGGGTTGAACGGTGGTTTCCGGGACGATACCACACTCGTAAACCATATCTTTCGAGGGGTTCCGCTTGCCGGATCGGCCAAGGATCACATTTGCAAGAAGTGCCACCGTGGCGAAGCCAATTGCGACGACCATGTGGATAAGAACAGGCGTATAGGAATCAAGCATGGGTGAGGGATTTAGCGGGTATAGTGCGTTGGGGCAAATGCTAAAACAATTCTAGTTGAGAAGCTCATCCTAGCGCCGGCGGGTTTGGCGGAAGCTTTTAACTCGTTTTGGACGTCCATCCGCCCTTACTTCGTTGACTTGGATCTTGCGTTGGGTCGGCTCCACTTTGGCCGGGGGTTTGAATCCGTCGAGAACGAGACGCGGGATTTTCTGGCCGATAAAGCGTTCGATCGCTGCGAGTTTTTTGAATTCGTCAGGAGCCACGAGCGTAAAGGCATCGCCAGGTTGCTCTGCGCGTCCAGTCCGGCCAATGCGGTGGACATAATCTTCAGGATGTTGGGGGATATCGTAGTTCACAACATGGCTGACGCCCGCGACATCAATGCCACGGGCGGCGATGTCAGTGGCGACCATGACCTCATATTTCCCCGACTTGAACCCGTTGAGTGCTTCGATGCGCTGGTTCTGCGAGCGGTTGGCATGGAGGACGGCGACTGAGTGGTTTGCTCCGCGGAGTCTTTTTGCGATTTTGTCAGCACCGTGCTTGGTGCGGGAGAAAATGATTACGCTTTGGTAATCAACCGAGTCGAGAAGAGCGGCAAGGTGCTCGAACTTCAAGCTGGCATGCACTTCGTAAACTCCATGTTTTACGATGGAAGCCACGGAGCGTGCCACACCGATTTCAATGCGAACGGGGTCACGAAGAGCCCAGTTGGCGAGCTCAGCGATCTCAGGAGGGAGAGTCGCCGAAAAAAACAATGTCTGACGGTTTTTGGGCACCTTTGAAATAATGCGTTTCATTGGCGGGAGGAATCCCACGTCAAGCATTCGGTCGACCTCATCGAGGATCAAAATTTCAATGCCATTAAGTTTCACTGTTCCCTGTTGCATGTGGTCCTCTAGGCGGCCGGGTGTGGCAACAAGGACATCGACTCCCTCTTTCAATGCGGCGCGCTGGGCTCCATAGCCGACACCGCCATAAACTGAAGCGATACGGAGATTCGTGAAACGGGCAAAGTCCCGCATGGCGGTTTCCACCTGCATGGCGAGTTCGCGTGTGGGTTCCAAGATAAGGCATCGGCATTGCCCGGCGTGTGATTCAAGCCTCTGAAGGGTGGGCAGGGCAAAGGCAGCAGTCTTTCCTGTGCCGGTCTGAGCGGAAGCTATAATATCGCTGCCTTCAAGGGCAGGTGGAATCGCGCGGAGTTGGATTGGTGTGGGATCCCCGTAGCCCATGGCTTGGACCCCTTGGAGAATTTGCTTGGCAAGCCCAAGCTTGGAAAATGGCATAGGTTATGGACACTGGGGCCGCCTGAGTTCCCTGTCAATGATCACGATACTCAGTCCTTGTCTCGTAAAGCATCACTGTTTCGCATTCTTGCCATGCAGCATCCACGTTTGGAAGAGGTGATAAATTCCAGGAATTCGCGAACCTCCGGACATGTTGCCTCTGCGAGTGCTTCTTGCACAGCAACACTCCGGGGTTTGACTCCCAAAAAGACACGTTTGTAAGCAACCTTTAAGGCGAGGCGGGTATTTGAATCAATTCCTGAGCGGCGAAGCCCGATGGTGTTTAATCCTGTGAGCATGTTGAATGCCCCGGCCATTGTGAAAGGAGGAATATCAGAGCGAAAGCCTAGCCCTCCCGAAACCATCACGTTGCGACCGATACGGATGAATTGGTGGAAGACAGATCCCCCTCCCAATACCGCTCCATCGCCCACTTCGATATGTCCGGCAAGGAGAACGTTATTGGTGATGATCACCTGATTTCCGACAATCACGTCGTGAGCAAGGTGGCTGCCAGTCATCAAAAAGCAATGGTCACCGACGCGAGTGACCCCGCCCTCCTTTGACCCCCGATGAATGGTCACGTGTTCACGAATGCTGTTGTGGTTTCCGATGACGACACGGCTGGTGATTGCTGAAGTGTGGGAGAGATCCTGCGGGGCACTGCCGATGATTGAGCCGTAGCCGACAAGATTGTGATCCCCAAGGGTCGCAGTCCCTTCAATAACAGCATGGGCTTGGATCACACACCCTGAGCCGATCTTTGCGCCGGCTTCGATGATAGCCCCAGGGCCCACTTCAATATTTTCGCCGAGACGGGCCGAGGGTGATACAATGGCGGTGGGGTGGATATTCATAGGATGCCTGCTTCGCGAAAGCTGTAATACGGCACACGCCCCCCGTCCGGCGAGCCCATGATTACATGATCAAGTAAGGTGATTTGGAGAAGGGTTGCCGCTTGGGAGAGGGTTCGTGTGATTCGGAGGTCTGCCGAGCTTGGAGTTGGGTCGCCGCTGGGGTGGTTGTGCACGATGACAATGCCATAAGCACAGTGGATATAGGCATGTCGAAAAATTTCCCGTGGGTGCGCGAGGCATTCATTCAGGGAGCCACGGGAAATTTCCTCCGAGCGAATGAGCCGGAGTTTTGTGTCCAGGAGAAGAACCCGTAGAGATTCTTGGCGAAGAGACATCATTTCACTCCCGAAAGTACTGTAGATGCGCTCGGGAGTGTCCATGAGGGGGGCGAGGGGTTTGCCCCGGGCAAGGCGCTTTCCTATTTCAAAGGCTGCGGCAAGTTCGATGGATTTTGCAGTGCCAATCCCTTTGGCGTGACTACGGATTTCCTTCGGGGAGCAACGGGATATCGACTCGAAGCCACCGCAGGAAGTTAACAAGTCCCGTGCGACATCAAGCGCGTTTTTGCCCGGAAGTCCGGTGCGGATAAAGATGGCAAGGAGTTCGGCGTCAGAAAGGATTTCAATGCCGAAGCGTTCGGCTTTTTCACGAGGCCGCTCGTCCTGCGGCATTTCCCTCATCCGTTTTGTGTCCACAAGATGAGGGTAGTATTTTGCCAAGTTGGCTAGCCAGTCGAAACGTATTTGAATCAAAAGAAGGAGAAGTCCCCATGGTTGAGTCATGAGCATAGGGCATTCGTTCAATGCATGAAAACGCTACGTGCTATTTCCACAGTTGAATATGAGGTTCCGAATCACTGCCAAATCCCGGTCCTGCCATTTGGTGTAGAAAAGCATGTCCTGCTTCATGGAGAGATATGGAAGCCCGAGCTCGCCTGGAGACGATGTGATCAGGTGGCTGAAGAAACCACAAAAACCAAATCGCCACCGGCTGGGTTTATAGAAAAGGAATCTTCTTCCAAACTCCAATGGGTCAAAAAAAAGGGAAACGGCAAAGCTCGCAGGGAAAAGATCCGCCGTCGGCTTGCGAAAAAAGGGATTCAGCGTGCTGACTGAGGGGGAGACCCCATTTCCAATTCATGATCC
>CALAPX010000286.1 GCA_937888355.1 uncultured Spartobacteria bacterium | reverse complement strand
AGGATGCAGTATATTTCATCATGGCAATTTGAAATTGGCGGGATGCTTCCTGAGGTGCAATCCACAAAAACCCTTTCAGCATTCCAGCGATAATTCCTCGGGGCACTCAAGTCTATCCACTGGGGCCATGTGATAATCTATTCCACACTCGCAAAGCGTATTGCTAGCGGCTCGCCGCATGCAGTTGGCCAGGCCCTGCTTAAAAAACAAGATTCCGCCGAAGCGCCCTGCCATCGCCATGTGATGGCAGATGGATCCTTGGGGGGATATTTTTTAGGGACACTTCATCCTCCGATATTGCCCGCTAGCAATATCTGCTCACCGCAGAGGGAAACACTTTTGATCCTGCGGGAAGTGTCGATGAGCGGTTTATTCTGCGAACCCTGAAAAAAGCTCCTGAGCGCTGCATTCCCTGCCTGAGGCATATCCCATGCGGCGACGCAAAATAAGGGAGCGAAGTGTGTCATGGGGTACACTTAATGACCTCGCGTCACCAGGCGACATTCCATCAACAAGATCCAACAACACATCAGGATCACGTTCCAACTCGCGCAGGAGAAAGCCTTTGGTAAGTGGAACCATATTGCAGCTTGTTCGCGGCAGGATGTAGTCCAAATCCCCCCTCAGCAACGCAACCTGATCGCCACTTAGATACATCCCTGCCCCCTTTGCATCCAAGCTGCGTCTATTTTTAAGAGGGAACTCCACATAGTTGCTGAAGCTACCCAAGGCTCCGATGCCCCGAAAAGGGAAAAAACCTTGCTCCCCCGCTCGTTGGAAACCAAGAGTTCACGTACATATGGCAAATTCCTTTCTGCAAACCGCCCTAGATGCCGCCCAAGCCGCTGGCGGATTTCTGCGTGCCAATTTTGGCAAGCCCCTCACTGTGGACGAAAATCTTGCCCACGATATCAAACTCGAACTCGATAAGCGCACGCAGTCACTCATCGAGTCGATCATCCTCGACCGCCACCCAAGCCATGCAATCTACGGCGAGGAGGGCCTCCAAGGCGATCAGAACAGCGAATTTCAGTGGATCATCGACCCGATCGACGGAACCGTGAACTTTTTCTACAACATCCCTCATTTTGCCGTCTCGATCGCCCTCCGACGCGCAGGCAAAATAATCATAGGCGTCATTTATGATCCCATGCGGGACGAAATGTGGTCGGTCGAGGCTGGTTCTCCTGCCCTTCTTAACGGCCAACCAATTGCGGTCAGCCGCCGCACAGCACTCGCGGAGTCAACCATCTCGGTGGGAGTTTCAAAATCGATCCACACAATAAATCGCGGCATTCCACTTTTTGAAAAAATGGTCCGCAATGCAAAGAAGTGCCGCATGATGGGCAGCGCTTCGCTCGATATCGCCTATGTCGCCTGCGGACGTCTCGATGCCTACATCGAAAATATGATCAGTCTCTGGGATGTCGCTGCGGGCATCCTCCTGGTGGAAACAGCAGGGGGCCATGTTGACATGCAACCACACGAATCGCTCCCCGAGAAATACTCGATCGTGGCAACAAGCGGCAACGTCGACCTCGCCCTCGAATGATCGCTACCGGTATCGGCTACGACGTTCACCGACTCGTCTCAGGACGCCTCCTCGTGCTCGGCGGGGTCGAAATCCAACACCCGCTTGGCCTTGAAGGCCACTCGGATGCCGATGTCCTCTGCCACGCCATCGCTGATGCCATCCTCGGCGCCGCCGGCGAACCCGACATTGGCCACCTCTTTCCAAATACCGACCCCTCGATCTGCGGGATTAGTAGCCTTGAGATCCTCCGTAGCGTCCGCACCCTTTTAGAGCAAAAATCCATACGCCTTTACAATATCGATGCCACACTCATCGCGGAGGAACCGAAAATCTCACCTCACCTCACGCTCATGAAGGAACGAATCGGAGCCGCCCTAGCCCTCCCGCCCTCCCGCGTGGGCATCAAGGCCACCACCAATGAGACAATCGGCTTCGCCGGTCGCGGTGAAGGCATGGCCGCCTTGGCTACCGCCTGCGTGGATCGTCCAGAGGATTAAGCGAGCAAGGGGTTGCCTCATGACTTGAGGAAAAATTCGCATCCGGCCTGACTTCAGCCCACCGGATGTTGATCTCGCGGATTGAATCCCGTGAGATTCCCTGCACAATCCCGCGCCATGTCCGAATTGTCCAAGGCCTACGAACCACAGTCCGTCGAAGAGAAATGGTATGCCCATTGGATCGAACGCGGCTACTTCACCGCTGATCCCGCATCTCCAAAACCCGCCTACTCGATTGTTATCCCTCCGCCGAATGTGACCGGCGTCCTCACCCTCGGGCATGTGCTGAACAATACGCTCCAGGACATCCTTGCCCGTCGAGCCCGCCAGACCGGCCACGAGGTCCTTTGGCTCCCCGGCACTGATCATGCAGGCATCGCCACTCAAACCGTTGTCGAACGCAAGCTCCGCAAAGAGGAAAAGAAGACCCGTCACGACCTCGGCCGCGACGAGTTCCTTAAACGAGTCTGGGAGTGGAAGGACAAGCATGGGGGCATCATCATCAATCAGCTCAAAAAATTGGGCTGTTCGTGCGACTGGACGCGTGAGCGTTTCACGATGGATGATGACTACGCGCGCAAAGTTCAGGAGGTGTTCGTTGACCTCCACGCAAAGGGCCTCATCTACCGCGGCAAGCGCATGGTGAACTGGTGTCCCGTCTCTCTCACCGCTCTGAGCGACGAGGAGGTCATTCCGAAAACCCAAAAGTCCTTCTTCTACCACTACCGCGTTGAAGTCGTGGAAAAGCCAGGCACTTTTCTCGAGATCGCCACCACCCGCCCTGAGACGATCATGGCCGACACCGCTGTCGCGGTGAATCCCAAGGACGCGCGCTACGCCCACCTTATTGGCCTCCATGTTCGCCGTCCCCTCCCCGCGACTATCGAAGCACTTCTCCCGATCATCGGCGACGAAGCGGTCGATTTCGAATTCGGCACCGGCGTCCTGAAGGTCACCCCCGCTCACGACAAGACCGACTACGAGATCGGCCTTCGCCACAATCTTCCGATCATCGACATTTTCAACCCCGACGCCACCCTCAACAACCTCGCCGGCGAAGAATTCGCTGGGCTCGACCGCTTCGAAGCCCGTGCCGAAGCCGTGGCCAAACTCAAGGAACTCGGCGTTCTTGTGAAGGAGGAACCCCACGAAAACAATGTTGGATTCAGCGAACGCGCCGATGTGCCTATCGAACCCCGCCTCTCCGAGCAGTGGTTCCTGAAATACCCGAAAACCGCGGAGGCTCGTGATGCCGTCCGCAACCAACTCATCCGCTTCTTCCCTGACCGCTGGGAAAAGGTCTACGACCACTGGCTCGAAAACATCCAGGACTGGTGCATCTCCCGCCAACTCTGGTGGGGGCACCGGATTCCCGTTTGATATCCAACGGCAAATTCCAAAGGAGAATTGAGTAATGCGAAATGCCAGATCGAGTCGCCCGGCGAGGGCTGGGTCCAAGATTCGGATGTGCTCGACACGTGGTTCTCCTCTTGGCTCTGGGCTCATGACACGATGGATGACTCCACACGCGCGAAGTTTTTCCCTACCAGCGTGCTCGTCACCGGCCCTGACATCATTTTCTTCTGGGTCGCCCGCATGATCATGGCGAGCCTCGAATACTCCGGCCAAATCCCGTTTCGCGACGTCTACTTCACCGGAATTATCCGCGACAAGCAGGGCCGCAAGATGTCCAAAAGCCTCGGCAATTCACCGGACCCGCTGGATCTCATTGCAAAGTTCGGCGCTGACGGAATCCGCTTCGGCCTCCTCCGCATCGCCCCACAGGGTCAGGACATCAAATTCGACGACCAGCAAATCATCGAAGGACGCAACTTCTGCAACAAGCTCTGGAACGCCTGCCGATTCCGGCAAATGCAGGGCCCGATCGACCCGCAAGCCGATCCGTCGAAGCACGAACTTTCACTCTTCGCCCATGACCTCCTCGCCCGCCTCGATGCCACTATCAGCCGCGTCAATGAAGGCTACGATGCCTACAAGTTCAGCGACATCGCCCAGGCACTTTATGATTTTGTCTGGGGCGATTTCTGCGACCGGTTCATTGAGGTCGCAAAATCCGACTTTAACGAGGATTCCCCGCGCCGCGCCGGCACGCTCGCCACGCTGGATTACACAATCAAACGCATTCTCCAACTTCTCCACCCCTACGTACCATTCCTTACCGAGGAACTCTGGCATGGTCTTGGGCTTGGCACAGAAAGCCTCATGCACAGTGGCTGGCCGCAACCTTCCGGATTCGACGCCGACCCTCGCTCAGAGTCTATCTTCTGCGCTGTTTCCCAAGCCCGGAACCTTCGCTCCACCTATGGTATCCAAGGCAACAGACGTCTTCCTTGGCTAATCGCCCCTGCTGCTGATTGGGTGAAAGAAGAACTCCCAGTTCTCTCAATTCTCCTCCATGCCGAATCGATCACGTTTTGTGACTCTGCTCCAAATGGCCACGCCGTCTGTCCCACGGGCATCGGCACCATCTACCTTCCGCTTGAAGGCATCATCGACCCCGCCATTGAGTCCAAGCGTCTCGATACCGAAATTCTGAAAGTCGAAACTGAAATCGAGAAGGTCGCTAAAAAACTCTCCAGCGAAACATTTGTCCAAAACGCCCCGGCAGATGTCGTTGCAGACCACCGACAGCGCCAACAGGATTGGATCGGCAAATTATCCGAATTACAAAAGGCCAGAGCGGCACTTGGATAAATCAGATTCGGCATCTGAAAAAATATATAGGGGGACTACCGGCGGTCGGGGTCGAACCGACACTCCTTACGGAACGCGATTTTGAGTCGCGCGCGTCTGCCAATTCCGCCACGCCGGCTTGCAGTGAGGGGGTTATAAAACGGGATCTCACCCTTTTATGCAATCAGGAAAAAGCACCCAGAGAGACTGGCAAAAGAGGCGTTCTCGTTCTTGCCATACTCTAGAGAAATCTCGAACGGCCATGGGATCAACTGATCCCCATTCGCAAAATGATTCATGCGACTGGTCAAAGGGAGTCCAAGAGTGTTGATGCACTCTCTATCATGGTTCGTCATCTTATAGAAAAACGCACCATGATGTATCCCTCCGATACCCATGGATTTTCAACCTCACGCCTTGTATGAAAAGAAAGTGGCTGCCCCGCATGGACTCGAACCATGAATAATGCCTCCAAAGGGCACTGTGTTACCATTACACCACAGGGCAAACAGGAGATTCATATTGCCGACAACCCGCGGCAGACGCAATTATTTTTCATGAATAAAAAAACTCGGAACCGGTTATTGGCTCTTGGTTGCCTGCTAGTGTTTTTGGCTCTTGGTTCATTTTACTATGTGAACTGGGTAGTCCAGCGACCGTTTGCGATCATTCTATTTCTTGCGGACAATCTAACCCCCTCGGTCCTTACGCCCGCTCGCAACTATGCTGGAGGGGCCGACCACAGACTGGAGTTGGAGGCGTTTCCCCATCTGGCATTGATTTCTACTCATGCAAATGACTTTGCAATTTCTGATGCTGCGGCAGCCTCGACCTCGATCGCCACAGGCCACAAAGGCAACAAGGGAATGCTTGGCATAGAAATCAATGCCCAACGCCTGCCGACAATTCTCGATCTCGCTACCCGTGCAGGGCGAGCCACGGGAATTGTCTCCAACGCTTCATTGACTGATGCCACAACGGCCGCTTTTTATGCGAGAACGCGTGATGCGTTGGACTATCCCACCCTCGCGTTGGAACTCGCTGAAACCAGCACAATCGACGTGATACTTGGCGGTGGGGCAGCTGATTTCCTCCCTGTATCGGAGAATGGGCGCCGCAAGGACGGGCGAAACCTTGTTCGAGAATTGCGCGATGACGGATTCGATGTGGTGCGCACGGAGTCCGAATTGCTCGAAATTCCAACTTGGAGAAGCCCTAAAACATTTGGTGTTTTCAGCATGAACAACCTGAATTTTGCGGACGAGTTCTCCTCTGAACCAGGGCAACCCTCATTGGCCACGATGGTGCGCAAGGCAATTCAACTTCTTCAATACAACTCACGGGGATACTTGCTGGTCGTCGATGCCGCGCTTGCCGGAAAGGCGGCATCCCAAAATGAGGCCGAACGCACGCTTCAAGAAATCCTCGCTCTCGATGCCGCAGTCACCGAGGCAGTGAAATATGCCGGGCTTGATACGATCATTATTGTTGCCGGAAAACGCAATGTGGGTGGCTTAAGGCTAAACGGCCATCCTTTTCGAAACGACAATGGTGCAGCCCTGTTGGGAACAAATGCCCAAGGTGTGCCTTCATTCACATGGTCAACCGGCCCGGGCTCAGGAACCCGATCAACCCCGGAAGGTCCGGCAACCACGGAACCTGTCGCCAACCAAACCGCCGCAGGGATCGAAACGGTGGAAGATGCCATCGTTGTGGGAACCGGTGAGGGAACAGAACGCATCACCGGTTTCATGGACAATACCGAGTTATTTGAAATTCTGGTCAAGAGCCTATAGTCCCGCTGCAATAGTGAGTCGCTGGGGAAAAAGGGCTGCCTGATCCCTTAGGATTCCGTTTTTTCGATGCCGTCGCCTGAAGAAGCATCACCTGTTTTTCCTCCCCCAAAATATTTCTCAATAAGGTAGAAGCAGACAGGAATCAGAAAGATTGAAATCAATGTAGCGGCCAGCATCCCGCTGATGACGGTTGTCCCAAGAACTCGTCGACTTACCGCTCCGGATCCACTGGCAATAGCCAACGGCACAGAGCCTAAAATAAAGGCGAACGTGGTCATGAGAATCGGACGCAAGCGGAGCTTGGCACCTTCCAGTGTTGCGGAAATCAGATCCTTTCCTTTTTCATATTCATCCTTGGCGAACTCAACGATGAGAATGGCGTTCTTTGCCGCCAGACCGATCAACATTACCAGCCCGATTTGGGCATAGAGATTATTCTGCATTCCCCGGATCGAAAGCCCCGCAAAAGCTCCAAACACTGCAACGGGGGTGGTTAGCAGAACGCTGAATGGAAGGCTCCAGCTCTCATATTGGGCTGCAAGAATCAGAAAGACAAACAACAGCGAGAGTCCAAATATCGCCGAGGGGGGCACTCCTTTGGCTGCTTTCTGCTCTTGGTATGACATCCCGAAATAATCGAAGCCCATGCCCTCCGGCATAGTTTCGTCAAAGACCTCCTCAAGCGCCTTCATGGCATCCGCCGTTGAATATCCAGGAGAAACACCGGCATTGACCTGTGAGCAGCGGAACATGTTATAGCGCATGGTAAATTCCGGTCCGTGGGACTCAAAAGCCCTGATAAATGAATTGGCCGGCACCGGTTCACCTTTCTTGTTGGAAATGTAAAATAGGCCGAGATTATCAAGATTGGTGCGGTATTCCCCTTCCGCCTGCACATAGACCTGCCACTGGAGGCCAAAACGATTGAAGTAATTCACAAAATACCCGCCAAGGAATGCCTGAAGAGTCTGGTAGGCTTGGTTGAGGTCAACTTCTTGAATCAGCGCCTGAGCCTCGTCGACCTTCAGTTGAATTTGCGGAACATCCCAAAGCGCTGTGGTAAAAAGCCCCGTCAATTCTGGACGTTTTTTTGCTGCCTCCATGAATATCTTGGTATTCGAGGCAATGAGTTCAACCGGACCACCGGTACGATCTTCGAGGATGAATGTGACTCCTCCCGATGATCCAATCCCTGGGATAGCCGGTGGAGGGAAGGCAAACGATGCCGTTGGACTTGGCAAGGCGGCAAGCTTGCGGTTGATGTTGGCTTGAATGGCATCGACTTGAAGTTCTGGCTCTGTGCGACTGGACCAATCTTTAAGCGTGATGAAAAAGAAACCCGTGTAGGTGCTCTGTACAGTGCTCAGGAGATTGAAGCCGATAATCGAGGTGACGTATTCCACACCAGGCGTCTTAAGCAGGATATCTTCGATTTGATCGGCGGCGGCAGTCGTTTGCTGGAGCGATGATGCCCGGGGCAACTGAACTACACCAAAGAGGTACCCCTGGTCCTCCTCCGGAATGAAAGCCGTCGGCATGGCCCCGCCTAGACCGCCCGCCGCAACCGCAATCCCTGCTAGGAGAAGCATGGAGATCGCAAGTTTGCGGATCAATCCGCGACACGCTGCACCATAGAAGGTAGTCGCTGTTCCAAAAAATTTGTTGAATCCTCGAAAAAATCCACCCAACAAGCCTCTGGAGCCAGAACGCGGACGCAACAACAGGGCTCCTAGGGCAGGACTCAGCGAAAGTGCGTTGAAGGACGAGATGATCACCGAGACAGCCATCGTCACAGCGAACTGCTGATACATGGCTCCGGTGATCCCAGGAATGAAGACTGTCGGGATAAATACTGCAGCCAAAATGAGGGTGGTGGCCACAATCGGACCGGAAACCTGCGACATCGCCTTGATCGCCGCATCGGTTGGGGAAAGCCCTTTCTCGATATGTGATTCGATCGCCTCGACAACGACAATGGCATCATCAACAACCAGACCGATGGCGAGAACCATTCCAAAAAGGGAAAGGGTGTTGATTGAAAATCCAAGCATCGGGAACACAGCAAATGTGCCAATGAGGGAAACCGGCACAGCGATAAGCGGAATCAATGTCGCCCGCCAGCCTTGCAAGAAAATGAAGACAACCAAAATGACAAGCACCAGGGCCTCGAAGAGGGTTTTCACAATTTCCTTCATGCCTTCGGTGATTGCCAATGTGGTGTCCAAGGCGACGGTATATTCCAATCCTGCCGGGAAAACTTTTGCCTCCTGTTCGAAAAAGGCTCGAAGTTGTTTCATCGTATCAACAGCGTTCGAACCGGGCGTCTGGTAGACAGCAATAATGGCGGCATTTTCGCCCTGAAAACGGCCTCGAAGATTGTAAACCTGTCCCCCCAACTCGACCCGGGCAACATCCTTTATCCGGACTATGGAGCCATCCTCTTTGGCGCGGATGACAATGTTTTCAAATTCCTCAACAGTGGCCAGACGCCCGGTCGTGGTAACGGTATAGGTAAAGACCTGCCCTTCGGGAACGGGTTCACCACCGATCTGTCCAGCCGGGTTTACTTTGTTTTGTGCACTGACGGCATTGATGACATCCGGCACGGTGATGTTCAGTGTGGCGAGCCGGTCTGGTTTCACCCAGAGACGCATGGCATATTGACCAGCACCAAAAACATTCACGCTTCCAACGCCGGGAATCCGAGTCAGGGCGTCATTGATATTGATGTAAGCGTAGTTCGCCAGAAATGTCGGGTCGAATGCTCCGCTTGGGGAACTCAGCACAAACACCCCCAACGGCGCAGAAAGCGATTGCTGTACTTTCACACCATAGTTTCTGACCTCCATGGGCAACTGGGAGGAGGCCTGGGTCTGCCGCATCTGAGCAAGAATTTGATCGGTCGTCGGCTCCGTATCGGTGCCAAAGATAACATTCAAATTCATGATGCCGGAATTGGCATTGATGGAATACATGTATTCCATCCCCTCCACGCCACTCATCTGCTGCTCGATTGGCGTGGCGACTGATTGCTCCACCGTCAAGGCATCGGCGCCGACAAAATTGGTTGAAACCTGGATTTGGGGTGGAACGATATTCGGAAATTGGGCGATCGGCAGACCCGCTATTGAGAGCAATCCCACAATGACAGTGATGACGGCCAGAACCATTGCCACAATTGGACGCCGGATGAAGAAGTTCGACATATCCAGGTCTCTTACTTGGTTTTTCCGTTCCCAGGCTTGGATCCGGATTTGGAATCAGGGGGGGGCGAGGACGGTGGTTCCAATTTACTTTGCACGTAGGGAGCTGCATCCACCTTCATTCCAGCACGAACTTTTTCTACGCCCTCAACGACCACAAGCTCCCCTTTACTGATTGCCCCTTGTACTACGCGAAGTTGCCCCTGTTGAACCCCAAGGGTCACGGGAACCGTTTTCACCGTACTATCCTCCTCGACGATTGAGACAAAATAGCTTCCTTGTATTTCCAAGGTGGCTTTATGCGGCACGAGAAGCGCTCCCTTTAACTCCTTGACGGGAGCGGTGACCGTGGCAAACAACCCGGGACGGAGAAGGCCAGTGGGGTTGGGAAAGAGTCCGGTGAGTTGTATCGCACCAGTCGAGGAGTTGACCTGCCGATTGAAAAAAAAGAACTTCCCGGCCTCGGGATATGAGGATCCATCGGCAAGATTCATTCTCAACCGACTCTTCCGCTGCTCCAAGGGCTGGCTCTGAATTTTCTGCAAAAGCTCAGCGGCATCAAGATACTCGGACTCAGTGATGAAAAAGTTGAATTTCATCGGATCGATCTGCGATGCCGTGGTTAATACAGCCACGCGGCCTCCAGGACCGACAAGATCGCCGATCTGGGCACTTGAAACACCCACTACCCCGTCGAATGGGGCCTTGAGTGTACAGTAATCAAGATTGACCTGGGCAGATTGCACTGCGGCTTGGGTGGCGGCTACATTTGCGATCGCCGCTTGTGTATTCTGATACGCGGTCTGGTATTCGAGTTCGCTGATAACTTGAGTTTTGTAGAGTTGCTCCTGCTTTTGAAGATTGATTTGCTGCAATTGGGCCTTGGCGATCGCCGTGGCGTAGTTTGCTTGGGCTTGAGCCAGAGCGGCCTCGAAAGGTCTGGAATCAATAGTGAACAGCACGTCACCTTTCTGTACCATAGACCCTTCCTTATAGTTTTGCGTGAGTAGATATCCGGTAACTTGCGCTTGGATGGCGGCATTTTGGTAGCCATCAAGTAACCCAACCCAATTCTTTTCCGTGGTGACATCTTTCTGGAGAACAGGGGTCACCAGTACACGCATGGGGGCCACTGGGGGCGAGGTGTTCTTTTTACACGATGCAGCAATAACAATTGTGGCACATAGACAAATGGAAAAAATACCGCGTTTCATAACGGATTTGCCTATAGACACCAGGCGACGAGCGCCAGTCTTTTTACCCTACTCGTCATCCCGCGGACCTACTGTCCGCTCTCCAACGAGAAATTCCTGAACATTGCCGATTGTACGCAGGGTGGTGTCACTAATCTTGCGTCCAGTAGACTCGGAAAAGTCGATCACTCTTCCGACCAGTCCACCAATGCGCTTGTTGTTCTTTTCTCCAGCCGGGTTGACCAGAGGCTCCAAAACAAAGCCTCCATCAGCGGAAATCCGTGATTTGCCGATCTCGGAGCCGAGTTTGTCGAAAAGGCTCACGGTCCACACGGGTTGCATCGATTGCGGGTCGCTCCGCAATGTGTAGTCGATCCAGTGAAACCCCATCTTCAGCGTGCTCGCCTGAAAATTCACGTTTTGAAAAACGTTACCAGCATCTATCGAGACTCTTTCCATATCAATTGGAGGAAGATTGGCCACCTCAGTGAACCCGTGCAGCGGTGCACGCTCTGATAGAATCCTTCCGGAAGATACTGCCACCTCGCGCACACCGCCACGCGCAGAGGGATCAAGCATGAGAATGGTCCACTCCAATGGCATTGGTTCGCCGCGAACCCCCTTGATTTCAACAATTGTTGCCCCCTTAGCGAACTCCTGCTTGGAGACGGTGTGCAATGCATGCAGGGCCGACCCGCCACTAGACGCAAATGCCCACGAGGATAACGAAAAAATTAATAGAAAGAGGATCGGATTCATCGCCGCAGAATGAATCGCCCAGGGGCATGGATTCCAGCGGAATTTTTGGGGCGCCATGATTTCTCTCATTCCAAGGACGCAAATACGTCAAGCAAACGCTTCGAAACGGCATCAAAGGATAGCTTTTCAACGGCATGGCGAGAGGCATCTTCTGTGGCTTGCACCCACTCTGTGTCATCCGATAGCAACCGCTTCGCTTGCTCGACAAGATGATCGATAGGTGCCCCGTAAAACTCCGGGAAGGCTATCTTCTCAATCTCACTGTTGCCACCCAAGCATGGCATCCGGCAAAGCAAGGCATCAGCAGCCACTTGCCCGAGCACCGAACTTGCATCTAACTGCCAAACGATGCGGTGAAGTGCCATCACTTCAAGGTAATCTGGATAAGACAAAGGGCCTTCAAGGAGATAAAAAAGAGGGTTTTTTCGCTGGAAAGTCTTGAGGAGCATTCCCCCGCGCCGGCCTTCGGAATTCACCACCGCAATCGGGCACGCCAATTCCCGGGAGAGCCCATCAGCCATAGCGATGGCGGCCAGATGATTTCGTGAAGGAACACCAAATTCCCTTGTTCCCACAAAAATCCCTCGCCGTTTATTCAGTGGCACACCGAAATCCCAATCCGAGAACTCAACAGGATACGGGGTCGGCACACATTCCACACGCTTGGCACCAGCGGCCCGGTAAAGCGGCTCCAGCGCGGAGACCGGCGTCAGCACAGCATCCGCCTCGGAGCATATCTCCTGGAACAACTCCCAGCGGGACACATCCCCGAGCAAGTCGGCGACTTGATGCGCCCCCGTCTCCTTGCAAGAAACCAGCACCTTTATGCCACGCTGGCGCAGCCGCCCGATTGATGACAGAACCTGTCTAAGGTTTCTCTTACGGACCAGAAGCAATACAACCCCCTCCATGACCTGACGCTCATCACGAAAAAATCCCCCGCCTAGACATGCCGCATACGCATGAAAGTTCACTGGGGCATGACCGGGGGCGCCTGGGTTCCCCAAGCCGTCGCAAAACAACTGATCACGGTCGCGCCCACCCGGATTCAGCACGGCAAACATCATTTGCTTTGCTCCCAAATCCTGTCGAGCTCCTCCAGCTTGGCATCCTCAACGCGCCGTCCATCAATTGCCAACGCGCATTCGATCTTCTGAAAGCGCTCCGTAAAGCGCTTTATGGAGCCGGCGAGGGCCATTTCTGCATCCACTCCAAGCTTCCGCGCGAGGTTGACCACGCTGAAAAGCAAATCACCAATCTCGCCTTCGATTTCCCCATTGTCGCCGCCCTCCACCGCTTCACGAATCTCTCCGGTTTCCTCCTCGATCTTGGCATAAACGGGATCGATGTCGGGCCAGTCGAACCCCACCCGTGCGGCTTTTTTTTGAACAGCCTGCGCCTTCAGCAATGCTGGAAGTGCTGCAGCGATTCCGTCCAAGTTGCTTTTGGTCGGTTCTCCCTTCTCCTCGCGCTTGATCCGTTCCCACTGGCCGAGGACCTGCGAGACATCGCTGGCCTGGCTGTCACCGAAGACATGCGGGTGTCGCCGGATCATTTTATCGCTTACCGTTCCAGCCACCGTGTCGAAGTTGAATACCCCGCGCTCCTCTGCCATTTGGGAGTGCATTACCACATGGAGCAACACATCACCGAGTTCCTCACACAGGTTGGCATCGTCGGAGCGCTCGATGGCATCGATCAATTCATAGCACTCCTCGACCAGAAGCGGTCTGAGCGTTTCATGCGTCTGCTCGATATCCCAAGGACACCCGCCGGGCCCGCGCAGGCGCCCCACAATCGATTTCAAGCGGTCGATGCCCGTCAGATCTTCCATAACGATCCATTGGTACGCCCAAATTCGTTCACCTCGTCGCTCGAAGATCGGAGGATAAACACCATCAAGACCGAGATGATCACAATTGTTCCTGCATATACTCCGAAAGCCAACCAAGCCGGCAGTTGGTGCACTGCCAACGCGTGATAGAAGTCAGCAAAAGATTGGATCGGCTTGGGCGTGTGCAGGAAAATCTTCAGCGTCCATGCCACCAGCACGATAGCAAAAATGAACGCGTAATTCCTCTTGAGACGCCGTGCAACAGCTTCAAGCTTCCCGATTTTAAACGAAGGGAGGATCAAATCTTCGCACACAAGCCTCCTCCACTCGCCATCCAGAATCTTAGGACTTTGCGAAATCATGGGCACCAGAAAATGTGACTCGAGCATCCGCACCCGTCCGCGGAAAGCGTCATAAAAACGATATCGCCGAGCCTCAATCCAGAGCATCGTCCACACAAGAGCCAGATTGAAAAAGAAGATGATATGCGGCACCTCGCGAATCGAAAATGCCACACCGATAATTGTGGTACTGGTAGTGATTGCCCACGTTGTAGTGACGTCCAAACGCTGCCTCCAGATCATAATGCGCCCCAACTCTCCACGATAAAAGTGGGACATTGCATTCACATAGCAGGGGTCCTTGAGCTTCGGATCGAGGGTGCGTTCAGGGCTAAGTTCTTCGGATTCTCTCATCAGATCAGCGTTGCGTGTCCTTGGCGATAAGCCGGGCACGGGCATGCTCCAGGCGCTCACGCTCCTTAACGCTCAGGCTGCCAAGGCCACTACGGGAGATTTTTTCAAGAATTGGATCGATGACATCGTCCACTTTCCCTTCATCCTCAACCTTGCGACTGTTTGCTGCGGACGAAGCGGGCTGCCTTACAACCTTAAAGCGGCGTTCGGGCACACGAATCATGAATCGTCCCTGGTGAAACCCGATAAATAAGCAGGCCGCAACACAGTCCACCGCTAGCACGGTTAACGCAGTGTAATCCGAGAGTGCCAGACATTGCAGGGAATTGATCGCGAGCAACGCAAGGGCGATCCACTTCGCCTGAATGCCAAAAAACATTTCAGCGGTCGGGTAAATCAATGCAAAAGCTATGAACACACCGAAGTGCAGTGCACTAGAGCCTGCATAGCTCGTTGACCACCCGATCAGATTGGCCAACGTCAGCAGCAATGTCGGCGCCAGCAGCAGGAGAGTGTAAAGCTGAAGAAATCCTCGCCGACCCAGATAGCCTTCGATCTCCCGCCCGAATACCACCAGCAGATACAGCTCGATCAGAAAAAACCAATACGGAGGAACGTGCACAAAGGCATATGTCAGCGGTTGCCAAAGCGCCCAGTGCATCGAAATCGCATTGCTGGAGAAGACTACCATCTGCAACAAGGACTCAGCACCGGCAGCCATGGCCAAGGCTGTTAAAATCAATGTCAGCCCGTGTACTCCGGCCAGCACCGTGCTGGCGTATACAG
>CALAPX010000285.1 GCA_937888355.1 uncultured Spartobacteria bacterium | reverse complement strand
GCACGGCACCTCAATCGCTTTGTCATTGGCCAAAATGAGGCAAAGAAAGTTCTCAGCGTGGCACTTTGCGATCATTTCCAGCACGTCCGCCTTACACTTGAAGGTCACGAATCACCGTTTTATCAAAAACAAAATGTCCTCTTGCTTGGCCCTACTGGCGTAGGCAAGACCCACCTCATCCGCTCGGCCGCCGACCTGATTGGGGTTCCCTTTGTAAAGGCTGATGCAACCAAGTTCAGCGAAACCGGCTACGTGGGTGGTGATGTCGATGATCTTGTGAGAGATTTGATTCGCCGGGCAGGCGGTGACGTCAACCGAGCCTCCCACGGCATTATCTATCTCGACGAAGTCGACAAACTCGCCGCGTCCAGGGAGGGCGGAGGAAGGGACGTGTCGGGACGTGGAGTCCAGACAAACATGCTCAAAATCCTTGAGGATGGCGATGTGCCGGTCATGTCACAAAATGATGTCAGCGGGCAACTCCAAGCGGCTATGTCCGCCGCACGAGGCAACACGCCCGGGATGCCAGACACCATTTCCACACGGCATATCCTCTTCATAGCCAGTGGAGCTTTTGTGGGAATTGATGCCATCGTTCGAGACCGGATCGGCAACCTCAAACTTTCTGTTGAAAATACTATCTCACGAGCCTCCACAGCGGATTTCATTTCCTTCGGCCTTGAGCCCGAATTTGTGGGGCGTCTTCCCGTACGCGTCGCCTGCCACGCCCTTGACGAAGATGATCTCTTCCATGTCTTAAGTCGCAGTGAAAGCAGCCTCATTCGCCAATATGAGCGTGCCTTTGCCGCCTATGGCATCAAGATCCATTTCCAAGACTCCGCCCTCCGGCGCCTTGCCTCACTGGCGCGGGAGGAACAAACCGGCGCCCGCGGTCTCATGACTGTACTTGAGCGGGCCTTCCGGGAACTCAAGTTCCGCCTCCCCTCCTCCAAGGTGAAATCTCTTACGATTACCGCAGAAACAATAGACAAGCCAATGCAGGCACTTCAGACAGCACTTGGAAAAGGAACCCCTAGAGCCCGCAAGGCATCAAGTGCTGGCTAATCAAAAATCAGAACCAGATAAGCCCCAAAAAGGACCAAGTGCACAAACCCCGCTAGGATGTTTGTCCGGTTCCCTGAAAAAACGAGCATTCCCACAAAAGGGTCGCCGTCAGCAGAACAATTTCTGTCGGTTGTAAGCCGAGTTCAATGAACTTTCCAGTCGACATCCCAATGACAAGGACAGCCGGGAATGTGAGGCCGATCGTTGCAAGCGCAGACCCCAGCAAAATATTCACTGTGCGCTGGAGAGTATTGTTCCACGCTGCTTTGCATGCCGCCAGTCCCTCGGGTGCCAGTACCAACATCGATACAACAAAACCGGCCAAGGCAGCGGGAGCACCCAGCGCATGGAGGCCACTTTCAAGAAGGACAGCTATTTTTTTCGACAAGAAAACAATCGGCAGCAGCGTCAACAGCAGAAAAGCCGCATGCTAGCCGGCGGAATGCATGCCATGTTCCCCGTCAAAATCGGGCTCCTCCAAGTCTGGTTGCTTGTAGAACTCACGGTGACTTGTCGATTGGAGGAACAAAAATACCCCATAGAGGGCCAGCGAGGAGCAGATTAAAAAAGCTGCCAACAAAGGAGATGCGGAACTCCCAGGACTCGATGTGGTAAAACTCGGAAGGACGAGGCATAAAATCGCCAAACAACCCAAGACCGCTAAAAATCCGCGGGCGCCTTCAAGATTGAAGACCTGCTGATGATGGCGGAATCCCCCTAGCAGCAAAGTTACTCCAAGCATCCCATTTAGGACAATCATCAGAACAGAAAACATAGTGTCCCGGGCCAGTGTCGGAGCATCTTTGCCTTGGAGCATGAGGGCGGAAATCATTACTACCTCGATGGTAATTACCGAAAGGGTCAGAATGATTGTTCCAAAGGGTTCCCCCACCCGCAGGGCAAGGCACTCGGCGTGATGAACCACACGAAACGACAGCCAAAGCATGGTGCAAAATACCACGCCAAAGAGTCCCCACCCCATCAACGGGCTTGAGGGTGAATCCACCAATGGAGCCGCAACTGTCCACAGAAAAAAAACGGCAACGATTCCCACCCACAATGACATTTCCTTACGGAAAGCTGAGCGGAACCCGGATGCCATTTTTATCGATGAAATGACTATTGATGCGCTATCCAACACTTCAAAGGGATTTTAAAGTGAATCCTTCGCACTCCTTAGGACTTCCTCTGTTTTTTTGAATCACCGGGCGACATCAGAGGCACTAGCGAAATCTCCACCGGCTTTACCTCTGTCTCGACCATACGGGGCCCATCACGCAGCACATCAAGGTATTCCTTGGGCACCTGCGCAAAGGAGGCCCCCGGAGCAATATCAATGATACCGACAACACGCGATGGCAAGCCGAGTGAATCTTCCAAGAGAGCAATGATATCCCTAGGAGACACACGAAGCTCACGACCAACATTCAATTCCACCCATTGCATCCCACGCGAGGGAGGCCTGAGTTGATGCGATCCGGCATTCTTTTTCTGAGTTGCAGAGACAGCCTTGGAAACGGGCTTGGGCTCCTCAACTGGCTCTCCTCCGCCTAAGAGATCAAATAGCGCGGCGCATAAATCCGTGGAGGAGTACCCCTCCTCCAACAATCGGTCCACAAGTGATGTAGAGAGATTTCCCTTGCCCAACCGCGCCCTCACGTCGATTAGAAGCCCTTCAACACGTCGCTCCTCGACTTCATAAGCGGTGGGAAGTTTTCCCCGGCTGATTTTTGTTCGCGTAAAACGCTCAATATGCTGGATTTTGTAAATATCCCTGCCAGTGACAAAAGTTATCGCCATCCCCTTTCGACCAGCCCGCCCCGTGCGCCCAATGCGGTGGACATAATCCTCTACATCGTAAGGCAGATCGTAGTTAACAACCAACTCAAGCTCATCGACATCGATGCCTCGTCCAGCAACATCAGTCGCTACCAGAAATTCAAATTCCGCCTTCTTGAACTTGTCCATGACACGCGTGCGCTGGGCTTGAGAGATGCCCCCGTGGAGCCTATCGGCGGAGAATCCTTGAGCGACAAGTTGGTCAGCCAACTCATCGACCATCCGCTGAGTATTGCAAAACACAATACCAAGCTTGAACCCGTGAAAGTCGACCAAGCGCTGAAGTGCTTCGAATTTCATGCGCTGTGGTACCTCGTAATACCATTGCTCGACTGTAGGAACAGTGAGTTCTTTTTGATCGATTTTAACTGATTTCGGATCGCGAGAATGGCGGTTGATCATTTCCCGGATCGGCTTTGAGACCGTGGCTGAGAAAAAGACTGTCTGCCTTTCTTCGGGAGTCGAACGAAGGATTTTTTCGATGTCGTCCCTGAACCCCATGTCGAGCATGCGGTCTGCCTCGTCAAGAATCACCATTTTTACAGAGCTCAAGACAAGAGTGCCTCGCTCCAAGTGGTCCATAATACGACCTGGCGTGCCAATCACGATTTGAACTCCTTTTTTCAATTCATAAAACTGCCGCTCATACGAGGCTCCCCCATAAATTGGAACGGCATGGATCCCGTGCTTGTGTGCGGCTAATTTATGAACTTCGTCTGCGACCTGCGTGGCAAGCTCACGTGTAGGGCAAAGGATCAGGACTTGAACCGATCTGTCTTTCGGATCACAAATTTCAATGGCCGGAATTGCAAAGGCTGCTGTTTTGCCGGATCCCGTCTGCGATTGGCCAACCACATCGTGCCCCTCTAGTAATACTGGAATCGCGGAAGCTTGGATCGGCGAGGGCTTCTCGAACCCGAGACCCTCCACGGCCTTCAATACCTCTCGGGAGATTCCCAAATCTTGAAAAAGAATTTCACTCATTGCGAAGGCCTATCAACTT
>CALAPX010000284.1 GCA_937888355.1 uncultured Spartobacteria bacterium | reverse complement strand
ATGCTGGTGCCGGAGCCGGGGGCGCTGGAGATACGGGCCTCTCCGCCGATCTCGATCAATCGGGAGCGCATGTTTGCGAGACCATTTCCGTGCGAGATTGCAGAGGGATCGAAGCCGGAGCCATTGTCTTCGATGCCGATGGAAAGGATGCCTGCTCGGATCCCGATGCGGAGGGTGACCTGTGAGGGGTGGCCGTGGCGAACGGCATTGTGGATGGCTTCGCGTGCGGCAAGGTAAAGGGCGTGGCGCGCCTTTGCGGAGAGGTGGATCGCGGGGATGTCGTCTTGGATTTCCGTGCGGAGGCGAATGTCGGAGGCTTCAAGAAATTCCTGTGCGAATCGCAAGAGGTAATCGGCAAGGTGCTCGACGGAGTCGCGCTCGGGATTGAGCGCCCAGACGATTTCGTTGAGGCGGCGAAGGCTGTCTGCCGTCGTCTGCTGGATGCGCGAGACAACACCGGCCGGGTCGCTGGAATCCCGACTGATCGAGTCGCCCAGCATGGAGATATGGGTCAGGCTGGACCCGATTTCATCATGCAGATCGCGGGCGATGCGGGCGCGCTCGCCGTGGCGGGAGCGGGCCAGCTCCAAGGCGATTTTCGAGCGCTTCCCCACCAGATATCTCCACACCCCAAGCCCTGTGCTGAAGATGAGCATCATGAGCAGTGCCCAAAACCAACTCTGGCGGTGCAAGGGTAAGGGAAGCGAACATTCGATGCGTTGAAGCTCGCCGAGTCGTCGGTTTTTGATATCGATCCGCCACACGTTCTCCCCGGCGGCCGAGATGCCGCTCACCTCGCACCCTCTTTCCGAGACAAGAACCGGGGCGATGTGGCTGTAGACAAAGAGGCTGCCATCGAGCGCCCCGGCATCGGTGAACTCGATGCCCATGGCCGAGTCGAGGGTCACGACACTCTTGAGTTCGGCCGCGCCGCAGTAGATGTGGAAATTCGAGCCGATGAGGATCGGCTTCGTCGAGT
This sequence comes from uncultured Spartobacteria bacterium, assembly GCA_937888355.1. GTDB lineage: Bacteria > Verrucomicrobiota > Verrucomicrobiia > Chthoniobacterales > Terrimicrobiaceae > UBA967. Next base: position 2,927 of record CALAPX010000284.1, on the reverse strand, counting down.
CGGGGGGCAACTCGGTGAAGACCAAGTGCTCCGAGGCCGAGGGGGCCAGGAAACCGGAGGTGTATCTGTCCTGCACCACGCCCAGGTAGGTATTTTGCCAAAAGGACCAGACGGCGTAGCGGGAGCCGGGCTTCGCGCCAATCCTCGCCAAGTCGAGGGGGATCTTTTTTTCCTTCGCTTCGGGGTTCCAGAGGAGGGAGACAGTCCACTCTCCCCAAGGGCGTGTGACCCTCCCTGCAAGGCGGGGCCACTCGAGGCCGGTGCCCAGATCGAGCACCTCGGTGTCCTCGGTGGCTGGAGGTTGGAGGACTTCGAAGTTGCGGAGGTATGGGGCGAACTTGGGCTGGAACCAGTGGTTCCCGGTGAAGGCGGCGCCGCAGGAAAGGCCGACCATGCTGATCCAGGTGCGCGCCATCGGCCAACCACCCACGAGCGGATCCACATCCGCCAACTCGGTGGCGAGGTAGCAAATATCGTTATCCACAGCATACCAGCGGCGGTTCAAGGGGAAGGCCCACAGCACCTCCTCGATCAGAGGACGAAGGCCTGAGCGCCTGACATTGCTGGAGGAGCGGTTCGCATCGAAGGCTCCCAAGGCAGCCCGTTTGGTCCAAACACCCAAGAGATAGGTCGAGTCCCCGGCAGCGGTGCGCATTTTTGCTGCCAAGTCTCGATGGAGCATGAGGTCGGTTTTCTGATCGCTGCGCTCACCCCCTCGGTAAACCAGTTTGAGCATCTCGAACCCAAGGGCTTTGGCCTGCTTGATGGTTTGCATGTTTTCGGCGCGGGACATCAGTCCTTCGTCCAAGGTCAGTCGGAGGCCGGGGAGGGCCTCTGCGCCCGTGATGATCGATGCGTAATGGGAGAGGTCTTCCGGAAAAGCTGCCGTATTCTGCAGCGGAGCAGAGCCGTCGGTGCCATGATCCAATACAATCGCTTGGGAGCGAAGGCGCCCCTCCGAGGCTTCGGCAAACGCCACCACTTCGGTGGGGCTTTTTGCGTCGGAGTTGAGCTCTGGAGTGGAGTTGATCCAGCCATAGAGGGCGCCCTTGGAGGTGCGTGCCCCATGGGTCTTCGCTACCCAATCCGCCCAGCGGCGCACGGCTTTGTTTGCTGGTTCAAAAAATATACCGAACTGCTGGCCAACGAATTCCTCATTGGCGGACAAGGCAATGTTAAATCCACTCGACTCAATCGAGAAGTGGTTCGTGTCGATCAAGGTATCTGTATAAGCGGACGGCTTGCCAACAGGTCCGAGAAAAACCCCAGTGCCATCTTTGCGATATACCGCGCACTCTTCGAAGTAGCGTGTGGGTTCCTTCAAATCCGAAAGAAGCTGAACTGAAAAAAGGCGGTGCTTCGATTCTGTTGATCCTAGGCCGGTCACAATCCAATCCTTGAGATTCGAGCCAGCGCTCCACGGGGCGGTCGCGTTCTGCAAGAGTTTCAGGGAAAATAGTCGACGTAAATCCACCTTAGCCTTGCCGCGGTTGGTGATGCCAATATTCAGGAGAACACAGGGGGCAGCCTCGGGACGCTCGATTCGAAGCGTCAGGTCGATCCCATGCTCCTCGAAGCGCACAGTGGAAACAATGACTTCGACGGGGCCATAGGGGCTCGGTTGCGCGGGCAGGACTTGGGTGCCGAGGGGTTTTCCATTGCTGGAACGCAAGTTCAGGTGAATGCCATCGATTGTAACGCCCGCCCCGAAATCAGCCGGGCCGATCTCGATGCCTGGTCCCTTGATCGTGTAGGTGCGACCGTCATCGTGGAGCTGCACATCGATCTCCCCGGCTGTCGCGCTGGCACCGAAAGCCAACGAGCCCATTCCGAGGATCGCCACCACGTGGAGGGCCAAGGCGATCGGAAACGAGGAGCCACGACCGGGTGGTCTTTTTTTCAATTTCGTGGAACAGGAGAACATTGCCTCAAGGATACGGATGGATTGCCATGGTGCCAACTGAGGTCAAGGAGTTGCGCACGCATACCGCCGATCGGGAGGATACTAACAGCAAGTAGGCCGCTGTCGTGTAGTATAAAGATGCGACAGCGGAGCGGGGCAACCCTATTTTTGGACTCCCTCGAGCCATGCAACAAAGGCTGCGAACCACCGCGAGCAATCCTGCTCGGGCGATCCCAAGCCGAACCCATGGCCGCCTTCCTCGTAGAGGTGGATTTCCGAGGTCACGCCAGTGCGTTGGAGTGCGGCGTGGAGGACCTCGCTATTCGCGGGAACGACGCCTTTGTCGTTCTTGGAGTGGGCGAGAAACATGGGTGGCGTGTTAGCGGTGACCAGTTTTTCGGGGGAGATGGCATCGAGTGCCGACTGCGGGGGATTTGCCGGGAGGAGGCTTGCAACGCATCCGTGGCGGATGTCAGGGGCCGAGCTGATCACGGGATAAACCAGACCGACAAAGTCCGGGCGGGCGGAGACCTTCGAGAGGTCGTCGCTGCCGAACTCCGAGCCTCGGGCATAGCGTGTGCCCGCGCTGGCGGCGAGGTGACCACCTGCGGAGAAGCCCAAGAGCCGATGCGTGCCGGATCGACGCCGAAGTCGCCGCCATAGGTGAGGCGGTCATCTTTTGCGTCTGCTGTGTAGCCCCAGATGGCCCAGGAGATTTGGTTGGGCTGGGTGGATGTTGAATCCTGGCTTTTATAATCGAAGCCGAAGGTATAGGAGCCGGCGCTCGGTGCGGAGAGTGTTTGATAGCAGTTGGTGCCTTTGGTCATGCTGCCAGTGAGGAGATAGGGGGCCCGTGCATCATGTTGGGCCAAGCGAAAGCGGTCGCCGAAGAGGGGGATATACCAGAGGTCGAGTTCGGAAGATTGCACGGTGTATTCATCCCATTTGGCGGGCTCTTTAATACCTTTGGAGAAATCGCCGTTGCCGAGTAGGGCGGTGCTGGGACGGGCGATGGCTCGCACAG
>CALAPX010000283.1 GCA_937888355.1 uncultured Spartobacteria bacterium | reverse complement strand
TCCTGGCCGGCACGCTGTTCACGGCGCTTGGCAGCGACTACGCGCGGGTGGGCTCGGTCTGTAGTCTGGTCTACGGGCTCGGCATCGTCGCAATTGCGGCGTTGGCCACTCTCGACTGGGCTGCGGACAGGACCCGATTCCAGAGCGGCCCGGGCTGATCGCCGCCATGGTGACCATCGCCAGCCGCCGCCTGAGTGGACCGCCTGGTGCGATTCGCTCCAGGCGGGTGGAGCGAATCGCTCCGAAGCTAGTGCAAAAGCATCTTTCTCTTCGGCAATGAACACCTTTGCCTGCTGGTTCGGGTGTTGGTAGTCCAGCTTGCGGCGCAACATCACGCCGAAATTCCTCGGTTCAATCCTGAGCGTGAACTCGGAGTAGGTGGTGGTCTTCCGGCCGGTATCCGTGTGCGCGGGGAACGCGATCAAGAGATTGGCTTCGTCAGGCATTGGGATGTCCGGTTGATTCGGCAACTGGTGCGGCCTCGGGTAGAGAACACCCCCGTTCGCTCCGGTGAGATACAGGTCTGGTCCCCACTCATAACGTGAGGTAATTTCGTATGGTGCGGATGCATCCGGTGAAACGTAACCGCGCGCCTGCTCGCTGGCGGCATCGCTGACATCCAAGACATCGGTCTTGATCAGTGACGCCGCGGGCGCGCTATACAAATACGTCACCGTCTGGTACTGCTCGGCGGATTGGTTGATGCCGCCATGCTCCAGGGCGACAGCGTGGGTGTGGTCATGAAGAAGCTGCGCGAGACCGGCATGGAGGAGAACACCCTTGTCTTTTTCCTGAGCGACAACGGCGGCCCGACTCGTGAACTCACCGCCAGCAACGCACCGCTGCGCGGTGGCAAAGCCGAGCTTCTGGAGGGCGGCGTCCGCGTGCCCTTCATCATCTCGTGGAATGGCCGGTTCAAGCCACGGGCCATTGATGCGCCGGTCATCTCCCTGGATGCGACTGTCACCTCGCTGGAACTCGGAAGGGCCGATACGGAGCACCCGAAAATGGACGGCATCAGCCTCCTGCCCCTGCTCACCGGCGTTACCGTTGAGTCGCCGCATGATGCACTGTTCTGGCGACTCGGAAAAAAGAACGCTGTGCGGCAAGGCGACTGGAAACTCATCCGAGAACATGGCGGGTGGCAGCTCTACAACCTTGCGGACGACATCGGCGAGACAAAAGACATCGCTCCTTCCGAAGCAAAACGAGTCGCCGAACTCTCGTCGCTCTGGACCAGGTGGAATGCGCGGCAGTCCGAGCCACTCTGGAAATGAATCGCTGAATGTTCGTGTTGATCTCCTGAAATGCATCGGGTGGCGGACGTGGCGGAACGGGAGACCGGCGCGTTCCCCGTGACTTGACGTCCTGCCAGCGGACCTGGTCCATGAATTAATACCTCGACACGCTTGCGAATGCCCTGAAACTTTCCAGCCCCATGAAACAGATCATATCTTTCGTCGTCAGCATCGCCGCGTTGGTCTGTGCCACCCCTCAGCCGTCCTTGGCAGCAGACAGGCAGCCCAATGTCCTCTTCATCGCCATCGACGATCAGAACGACTGGATCGGCCACCTGGGCGGGCATCCGCTGGTGAAGACGCCGAATCTCGACCGCCTCGCCCGGCGCGGCACCACCTTTCTCAACGCGCATGTCCAGAGTCCGCTCTGCAATCCCTCGCGCACCAGCCTGATGCTTGGCTTGCGGCCGACGACGACCGGCATCTATGGGCTGGAACCCTGGTTTCGGACTGTCGAAGCGTGGAAGGACCGTGTGACGTTGCCACAGCATTTCAAGTCGCATGGTTATCGCACCAGCGCCGGAGGCAAAATCTTTCATGTCACCTCGGGCTCACCGCAGAGACGGTCGGTGGAGTTCGATGCTTGGGGGCCGCATGGCGGAATTGGTGTGAAGCCTGAGAAGAAGCTCATCCCGCCAACGCCGATGGGCAATCACCCGGCCATGGACTGGGGCGTGTTCCCGCATCGCGACGAGGACAAGGGTGATAGTCATGTTGCAAGCTGGGCCGTCGAACAAATCAAAGGGGCAGCGAAGGACCAGCCGTTCTTCATTGCCGCCGGTTTCTGTCTGCCGCACGTGCCCTGTTACGCCACGCAGAAGTGGTTTGATCTCTACCCTGACGACGACTCGGTGCTTCCCAAGGTGCGCGAGGGAGACCGCGCGGACACCCCGAGGTTTTCGTGGTATCTGCACTGGAAGCTGCCGGAACCGCGTTTGAAATGGCTCGAGGAGAATCACGAATGGCGGAACCTCGTGCGTTCTTACCTCGCCTGCACAAGCTTCGTGGATGCTCAAATCGGCAGGCTCTTGGACGCCTTGGATGAGTCCGGCCTTGCCGACAACACGATCGTCGTGGTCTGGAGCGACCACGGCTACCATCTCGGGGAAAAGGGCATCAGCGGCAAGAATACGCTGTGGGAACGCTCGACACGCGTGCCGCTGATCTTCGCGGGGCCGGGAGTCACAGCCGCCCAGCGCTGCGACCGCCCGGCCGAGCTGCTCGATATCTATCCGACTCTCATCGAGTTGTGCGGCCTCACACCCCGCAGTGATCTCGAGGGGCTTAGTCTGATGCCGCACCTCAAGGATGCCGAAGCCCCGCGGGAGCGGCCTGCCATCACCAGCCACAACCAGGGCAACCACGGTATCCGCAGCGAGCGCTGGCGGTACATCCAATACGCGGATGGTAGCGAGGAACTCTACGACATGCAGCATGATCCGAACGAATGGACCAATCTTGCCGGCAGAACGGAGCATGCGGCCGTGATCGAGGAGCATCGCAGATGGCGGCCACAGCCCGATGTCCCGCTGGCGGCGGGCAGCGCAAGCCGCATCCTCACCTATGACTCCGCCACTGACGAGGCCGTCTGGGAGGGCAAAACAGTTAGGCGCGGCGACCCAATCCCTGAATGAAACACCCTGAATTCCGACCAACGGAAGATGGAATGAAATACAACGAACGAATCGTGATCCTTACACCATGCCTTGTGTCGGTCGCCGTTCACATGCGCCCCGGCCGCAGCAAGGAACTGCAGCCATTTTTTAACCGCAGGATCGATCGACCTTCGGGCTCAGGTGGGCCGATACCCGGCGTTGATCAGTGCCTTGAGATAACGTGGCGCATCATAAACCCGCCGTGCATCGAGCCGGTGCTCTACCATCGCTGAAACGAGCGCATCGTCGCCGACCAATGTTCTCGCGAGGTGGCCCATCTGAAGGCAGTGGTTTCGCCAGGCCTCCAGCAACTCCGCTGGTGGTACGTGCGCCCACCTGGCGTGCACGCTGGTTTCCGAAAACGCCTTCCAATAGAGGGCCTGAGGAATCCGCCGCAACTCACCAAATCGGGACTGCTGCATGATCCACAAGCTATCGACGGCGAAATCCGTAGGTGGATTTGGGATGAGTTCCAGAAGGTGCCATTGTTCCGGATGGCGGCGCATCAGCGCTCGGAAACTGTAGCCTCCGTACAG